>NZ_CABTML010000018.1:0-15663 GCF_902485895.1 uncultured Anaerobiospirillum sp.
ACGACTCCTTGTTAAAAACATACTTGTAGGGCAAGACAGATTGCAATGTCTGATCCCCCTACTTACTAAAACTTACTCTGTTAAATGTTTGTTTTGTTTGTTTGATTGTCTGCGACTAGCCCATAAGCTAAAGCGCTTATATTCGCGGACGGAACGCATTATGACAGTTTTACAACAGTAATTCAATGGCACATATGCAATCTTTAACATACTTGCATACAAGTATAGAAGTATCAAAAATTCGCAAAGCCATACTGCACTTGCATACGCTGTCAGTCGATGCTGCTACCAACTAGATGATCACTATTTTTTCAACAAAGCAATTACCAAGTTATGTTGCATTCTTACAGTTTTTTCCACATAGCAGTTGTTGCGTACTGCCTCAGTGTGAGATCGTCTGACGTTTTATCTTAAATGCGTCCTAACGTCTTATCGACGTAGTGGTCATCAAGCGCTCTAAATGCCTCTCTCCAAGCTTATTAACCTTGCATGCTTAATGTGCTTGAAGAGCTTTTTTTAAGGCCATATTCTTAACATTGACTCGCGTCACGTTTTTGAGTGTTTTAAAAGAGCCAAGGCTCTTTAAATGGGCGGTAAGCTGCTCTCATTTGCTCCTACGTAAGGAGAAATTGGCAAAAATCCTACCTGTGTAAAACATGATACAAGTGCTGTTTTTTAAGTCAGTGCCATACATTTATTGACGTTTTGTGACCTGATGGATAAATCGTAATACGATCTTGGCCTGATTTTAAAAAAAGTGAAAAGAATTTTTAATGTTGTAACTAGCAATCGCTATGATCCCCGTAAATCCTAGGATCTTGTATGACAGTAAAGTTATCAATCTCTCACTTTTATGCAAATTAGATTAGGTGAAAATGCTGCAAATTTTGCATAAGCGCATTTTGTGATCTACTCACATTTTATTGCATAGGTTAATCTCGTGTATCTTTATGTTAAGAGCTTGACCTTGTTCCTCGTGATCTCCATGTTTTCCATTTATGAAGATTACACGAGTACCTTTTTCTTAATGGTCTCGTTACTGCCACTAGTCATCTTAAGCCTGCTCAATGCCTTTTACCTAGGCAATAGCTGCTTGCGCTCCTCCCTCTTTAATCATGTGCGTGCATTAGACGAGGACAAGATCGACTTTTACATGACTCTATAGCTCTAGAGTTCTGAGCTAAGCCACCGCTGTGAAGCTATAAGTATTTGTGACAGCTTGGCATATAAAGATGGCAAGTATGGTTACGTATGCTCGCCATAGCATGGCTGCGAGTAAATTGACGCTCATACATTAAGTGCATGCTGCGAATAGATTGAGGCTTATGCAGTAAATGCAAGCTGCAGCGCTGTTACCTGGCTATATAAGGATCACTGCTGCTCGCGGGGAAAATAGAGTGGTGCTTTCTTCTATGCTGAAATGCCGCCTGTCTGGAGTAAGGCTCTTTATCCTGTGGCGGCATGCGTGGATGGCGGCTGTCTATAAATAGCTATTAATCAAAGTAGCTGAAGATGTCATATGTAGTGACAAAAGCAAGTGGCAAATAAGAGCCTAAGACGCTGTTAATTGCTTTAGGAAATGATGCAGTTAAAGAGGAAGTTGTTGTCCACTTGAAAAACCTAAGTGCGTGGCGCGTGAATGAGGATACTTGTCATGCCTAGGCTACTAGCTATGGGCTTTTGCTTTGTATTGGCGATGATTTGATGGCTTGTTAGGTTAGCTATGTTTTCCTTGGCATAATGTTATTATGCTTTTAGCGCCTCATTTGATAGCAAAGAGCGCAAATTTTTGCGTAATCACGTAATTTAGATAGAGATTTGCTAAACTTGAAGAGACTCACGCCTGAAGAATAGCGACGTATTCAGGGCTTGAGGATAGATGCAGTCTTCTATGTTTGTTTTCCAATACCTAGCAAGTAGGCACCTTTAAACTATAACCTTCTTCACCTGCTGATCTTTGACACGCCGAGCCTAGAGCTTGTCTTTTGTAGATGTATGGCGTGATCTTGGTGTTGCCGATGTTATAAGCACTGTACAAGCTTGATGCGAGCGCTGCTTGATAGCTTAGCTTAGTGTTCATCAAAAACACTCCTAGCTATGACTAGAAGAGATAAGTACTGTTTTGAACTCGTTTTTCATGGCTTGTGCTTACGTGCGTAAGTTGTTTGTCGACCATCGGTGAAGGATATTTTGTTGTGCCGTTCTTGAAGATAAGAGCAGCCTTTAGTCAAGGTAGAGAGCTTAACTGGAGTTAAATAATGCTTGCCAAACCACTATCTTTGAAAGCATCAAGCCTGAGCAAAACACCGCTTGCTTTGGCTCTTTCACTTGCAATGGGCACTATTTCTACTGCGTTGTGGCCTGCTGCAGTTAATGCTGAGCCTAACATTACCGTGCTCAAGACCTTAGAGATGACTAATAGCTCTCCTGCTACAGTCTGTCTTACTATGTCGGGCCGCCAGGTAGTGGATGATAGCTTTAGTAACCTTAGCAAGAACGTTAAGGTAACTTTACGTAATCAGCCAGTGGATGTGCCAGTAGCGGTTACTCAAGGCAATCTGTGTATTGATAAGCTTGAGTCTGGCAAGACTTACAATGTGCTGCTCAAAAAGGGCTTAAAGTTTAAATCAGGCAGCACCTTAGAAGAGCCAATCAACCACAAGGTTACTATCTCTGATAGCGTTGCTCAGATTAAGCTTCCATATAACATCATTCTGCCAAAGAATGGTGCTAACGACTCTTTTACCGTAAAGACTGTAAATCAGAGCGCCTTTAAGCTTTCTATCTATCGTATTCCGCCAACTGTCTTAGATAATTACGACCTTACAGATCTTGAAGATAGTGAGATGTCCATGTACATGGCTAATCACTTCATGACTAATTTAGGTCGTCCAGTCTATGAGCGCATCTTTGATATCTCTAAAGGCACCTCTGTGGATGTCTTTGAGGCTAAGCAAGCTCTACAAAAGGCTGAAAATGAAGGCAAGGCTTTAATTGCTGCAGACGGTTCTACTCCAGAGGATGCGCTCAAAGCTCAAGTAGATGCTGCCAAGAAGTCTCGCATTAGCGATGAGATGCGTAATCAAGTCAAGAGCACCGAGATCAAGCTTAAAGACTTTGTCTCTAAGTCAGATCACGGCATGTACTTGATCGTAGCTACTGATCCACGTGTTAGCTACACCAATGGCTTCTCTTACAGTGATATGAACAACAAGTCTCTGCCTATCACTGTTAAGATGATGATGATTACTGATCTTGGCATGACTACTTACCGTGCCCAAGACGGCATCTTGGTCAACGTCCGTTCTTTAACCTCTGCTAAGGCCTTAAAAGACGTAAAGCTCAAGCTCATTGCCAACAATGGTGAAGTTTTAGCTCAGACCAAGACAAATAAAGAAGGCACCGGCTCATTTGCTAAAGAATTTGTAACTGGCAAAAATGCCCTAGCACCTGCCAAGATCTTAGCTGAGGGTAAGAATGATTACTTCATTCAAAACCTCTCAGACGATGTCCTGTACTTAGAAGACAATCAAGGCTCTAAGTCAAATAGCAATTACGAGGTCTATGCCTATACCGATCGTGGTATCTACAGACCAAATGAGACTGTGCACTACACTGCTCTGCTGCGCAATAAGCATCTGCAGGCAGTCAACTTGCCACTTACTTTAAAGATCGTTAACTCCTATGGCTCTGAGTTATCCTCACACCTTTTAAGTGATTCAGCTATGGGTGGTTACAGCCTTGACTTTAAGATCCCTCAAGGCACAGTTAACGGCCGTTACAATGCCATGCTGTATTTAGGCGATACTTTATTAGAAGAGACCGCCTTTACCATTGGCTCATATGTACCTACTCAGATCAACACTGCCTTTATTAATAATGAAGGTGTGATCCCAGTTAATACTCCATTTAAGTTAAAGACTGCCACCAAGTTTAACTACGGCGGCACTGCCTCTAACTTATCTGGCTCCATGCGCATTACTCTGCGCCCAGATCAGCATCCGGTGCCAGCTGCAGCCAATGCCGCTAACAATCCTTTCTTAAAGAAGTTCCACTTTGGTCCAGATCAGCGTGAGTTTACCAATCTGACTAAGACTGAAGTAGTGACTGATCTTAAGAGTGATGCTGAAGGCGTAATGACCCATGAAGTATCTTTTGTACAAAGTCGCTTCCCACAAAAGGCTCGTGTTTCTGCCTCTGCTTTTGACACTAGTGGTCAAGAAGTAAGCACTGTTAAGACTTTCAAAGTGGCCTATAACAACCCACTTATTGGTGTTCGTCGCTTAGATGATGCCAAGAAGTCTTCTGACAAGGCCGAGTTTACTTTATGCTCATACCTGCAAGATGGCTCAACCTATCCGCAGGATGTTAAGTACTACCTCTTTAAGGAGTTTGTGGACTACAACTTTGTCTACGAGAATGGTACTTGGCGCTATGTAGTCTTCCACAGCCGTAATCTCGTGCATCAAGGCACCGTTAAGGTGGATAACCAAAGTCTGGATAAGGCTTTGATTAGCGCCGATTTAGAAGATGGCTCCTACGTACTTGAGCTTGAGTCTCCTAAGTCAGCTACTACCTTATCTTTCGTTAAGGGCTTTAGCTCCTCAATGGATAATCGAACTCCTGATCGCGTAGCTGTCTATACCGATCAAGAGAGCTATCTGCCAGGCGATAAGATGATGCTCAGCTTCGATAGCCCATTTGATGGCTATGCCAACTTAGCCATTGGCTCAGAGGGCATTCAAGACTTTAGAACCTTTAAGGTAAACCGTGGTCACAATGAAGTAGATATACAGATCACCGAAGATCTCTATCCACAAGGTCACGCCCTGCTCTCTTTATTCTCACCAATTGATGAGAGCACTGCCGGCATCATCCGCGCAGTCGGCCTCGTTGATATCAATATGAACTCTGATGTGCATAAGTTCAACGTAACTACTAGCGCAGCAGATGAGATTAAGCCAGGCTCTACCTTTACCGTTAAGGTTAATGCACAAAAAGCCGATGAGGCTAAACAAGATAATAGCGCTGCCCAAGATAAAGAAACAGCTACTACCGGCACTGATGGTGACAAGGTAACCGGCTATGCTCGTGTAACCTTAGTTGACAACGGTATCTTAGGCCTTACTAAGTATGCTGCTCCGGATCCAAACAAGGTCTTCATGCAAGATCGCGCCTATCAGGTAGATGTGTACGATCCATATAGCATGCTGATCCGTGATCCTAAGCAACAAGGTCAAGGCTATGGCGACGGTGCTGAGGATATGATGGCCAAGGCAACTGGTGCTATGTCATTAGACACTGTTTCCTTCAAGACTGTGGCTTTAGCCTCTCAGATCGTGCCTTTAGATGCTAATGGTCAGGCTGAAGTTACTTTTGATGTGCCTAAGTTCTCAGGCTCACTTAAGTACATGACTGTCGCATGGGATGAAAACCGTACCGGTGCAAGCAATGCTGACGTGACTGTACGTGACAAGGCTGTGGCTACTATTGGCCTGCCACGCTACTTAAATGTGGGTGATACCGTTCAGGCTCGCTTAAATCTGCACAACCTCAAGGCCAAGAACCATGACTTTAAGGTAGACATCTCTTGTGAGGGTGCCCTTAAGTGCTCTATGCAGTCTAAGCGTACTTTAAAGCCAGGTATTCGTGAGGATAACTACTTTGATGTTACTGCCATCTCTGATGGTATCGGCAAGGTAAATCTGACCGTTATTAACCCAGATTACAAGTACACTGACAGCTTCCCACTGCAGGTTACCTATCCTCAGATGGCTATGCTCAAGAGCTATGTAGCCCCTGTTGATGCCAAATCTTGCGCTGCTGTTGCTATCGGTGCCAATGACTTTAATGACATTGATGATGTACTCATCAATCTGTCCTCTCTACCTTTTGTAAACCCTGTAGCCTTAACTGCAGAGCTTGATAAAGGTGAGGATACCTCGATCTCAGGTTTAGCTGCAGAGCTCGAGTCTAAGCTCTTATATGGCTCAACTTTAGTAGCTACTGCTGAGTCATTAAAGCAAGTTGAAGAGGCTCAAGATGCTGATGATGCTCTTAAGGCAGCTAAGCCTTATGCTAATGCCGAGCAGCTTAATGCTAAGATTCAAGAAATCATCTTTAGACTCTTAGCTAGACAGCGTAGCTCAGGTAACTTCTACAGCTGGTCAGATATTGATAGCCTCTATGCAGCAGATGTCATCATCAAGGCCTCTGAGGCAGGTCACAATGTTAACGCTGATGCTTTAGAGCGAGCCATTACCTATGTACGCTCAGTAGCAGCTACAGGCTCTGATCTATCTCCATATGCTTTATCGATTCTCTCCACCTTCGAGAGCATTAACCAAGCTGAAGTTCGTCGTATGCTCGATGAATATACCTATAAAAAGCCTTTTGCCTTAGCTCAGCTGGCAATTGCCCTCAATAACATCGGAGATAAAGCACGTGCTAAGATTGCATTGAATCAAGCTATGGAAGGCTTGCAAGAGTGGCAGTCAACCTATAACTCTCTGCTGGGCTTAGAAAGCCCAACAGATACGAGTGCTTTAGAGCTTATTGCTCAATTAGAAGGACTGCAAGTTGAAGGTCAGTACAATCTGCGTGAAGTTGCCTTTAGAGTAATCAATGCTGCACAGCAAATTGGTATGTACGATACTGTGGTCGCTACCTTTACCAATCTGCACGCTATCAACACAGCTCCTGACTACATCAGTGCCACTGAGGCTGCTGCCAAAATAAGAGCTGACTATAGCTTAACTGGCGGCACTAATGTCGAGTCTCAACGAGCTCTGCTAAGCTCCGATGAGATCGCCAAGCTCATGCAACCAGTAGCAAAGGCATCAGCTGACAAGGCCTCAGCAGCCGATACAGCAGCTAACCAAGCAACAGCTGCCAATACCGAAGCTGACGCCCCTGCAGATGCTTCAGCTGAGGTTATGTCTCAAGATGCAGCAGTTGGCGATAAGCTCTACACAGTATCAGCTGGCAAAGTAAGCGTAAACAATACCAGCTCAAATAAGCTCTATGCCAACGTTACTGTCTTAGGCCAGTACAAGCATGACAAGATCATTTCTAACAAGGGCTTCTTTACTAAGGTAAACCTCTTCAACCGTGATGGTGCGATTGATCAGGATTACTATGTATTCCAGCCTAATGAAGAAGTGCTCATGGAGATCTTTGTGGATAAGAATCAGCTATCCAACGATGACATCATCGTTAAGGCTAAGATCCCAGCAGGCTTTGAGTTTGTACGTCGCATGAAGCGTGATGACCCATCATTTGGTGCTTTATTTGACAAGGATGACTCATACTCTCTCTTCCCTGACATCAGTGACTTTAGCACCTCCGATGACACCATCAGTGCGCTCTTTAGACGCTACAACGTCGGCAATAGCTTCTCACTGTTTGTAGTCTTAAGAGCAGCTCACCCAGGCACCTTTACCCAAGGTGAGAGCATGGTTCAGTACAAGACTGACCCAGGTGTTTACGGCACCTTCATGAGCGACACCCCAATCACTGTGGCCAAACCAGGCAAATAGCCCAAGTAGCTAACTAACGCCAAGAGCCACAGCAGCTCAAGCTAGCACCACCTGCTAGCCACAGCGCCGCTCAAAATACCTACAACGCCCTCCTCGTGAGGGCGTTCTTATTTCTGGCAAATTACTGACTCTTTGTGCCATTGCAAATGCCACCAGAACTGGCAATGCAGTATTATTGAAGAACTGCCAAGCAGATACACAGACAAATAGACAAAGCACACCACTACAAGGAGGCATCATGCGCCTATCTCTATTAGCATTACCCCTGCTCTTATTACCACTTAGCGCTAATGCAGACGTTCTACACACTAATCACTTTGGTGAAGTCTTTGACGGCGACTTACCCTTTGCAGTTGGCAAAGTAAACACCTCGACTGCAGGTCGCTTAAAGACTGACATGTTTGGTGACATCTATGTTGAAGGCAGCCACTTTAAAGTTGGACATATTGATGGTGTCTCTATCGCTGGCGAGCTGTACATGGATAACTTTGGTGACGTCTACGTAAAAGGCAGTCCATTTAAGGTCGATGCCAAGGAAGCTTTAAACCTCAAAGACTGATGCAGCAACAAAATTCCAATGGTGCATAAAACTAATGCGTTTAGCTATCGTTGATGCACATAAGAGTATATAATTTATATACAAACTATTAACTAATACTTACGTAAGTACAGAGCTATGGATAACAAACATCTTGCTGATTGGGATGACAACCCAGTCGACTTTTCAGTAGAAGTAAACTTTATTTGGACGATCGCTAACCGACTTCGTGGTGCTTATCGCGCTGATAAGTATAAAGATGTGATTATTCCAATGACTATTCTGCGCCGCTTTGAGTGTGCCCTTGAAGGAACTAAAGCCAAACTATTAGCAGAGCACAAGTCTACTCCAAACATGCCTGCAAAGATGCTGCAGCGTATCTCTGGCTTCTCTTTTTACAATATAAGCCCTTTTAGCTTGAATAACCTGCTAGATGATCCTGAGCATATCGCAGCTAACTTAATAGCATATATCGAAGGATTCTCTGATAATGTCCAAGACATTATCAACAAGCTAGGCTTCATCAAGCAGATCGATAAGATGGAACAGACCGACCGTCTCTACTCTGTAGTTCAAGGCTTTGCTAGCTTAGATCTTGATCCTACTCATGTAGACAATATCAAGATGGGATACATCTTCGAAGACTTGATCCGTCGCTTCTCTGAAAATGAGGAGGCTGGTGACCACTATACCGGACGCGACATTATCAAGACTATGGTATCCATTTTGTTAGCCGAGGGTAGTGATGACGTATTCCAGCCTAACAAGGTCATAACTGTTCTAGACCAAGCTGCAGGTACCGGAGGCATGCTCTCTACCTGCTATAACTATATCCGCCGTTTTAATCCTACTGCAGATGTTAGATTGTTTGGTCAGGAGGTTAACGATGAGTCATACGCAATTTGCCTAGCGGAAATGCTTATCAAAGGCCAATCAGCTGATAACATCCGTTATCAAGACACTTTCAAGGCAGATTGTTTCCCTGGACAAAAAATGCGTTATGTCCTAGAGAATCCTCCATTTGGTACACCTTGGGGTGGTAAAGATGCCCCTGACGGTGCTGAGGATGCCGTACGTGCCGAATTTGCTAAAGGCGAGAAGGGTCGTTGGGGCGCTGGTCTGCCAGGAACAGGCGATGCGCAGCTTCTTTTTATCCAATCTGCAGTGAATAAGATGGATGACAAGATTGGTCGTGCTGCAATTGTTGAAAATGGAAGCCCGCTATTTACTGGAGGTACATCATCTGGTGAAAGCCAGATTCGTCGCTGGCTTTTAGAAAATGATCTTATCGAGGCAATAATTGCTCTGCCTACTGACATGTTCTACAACACAGGTATTGCTACCTATATTTGGGTTCTTTCTAAGAACAAGCGTGCAGAGCGGCAAGGTAAAGTCCAGCTTATTGATGCAACCTCATTCTGTACTAAGCTTCGTAAGTCATTAGGCATGAAGCGCAACGAGATTGACGCTGAAAACCGTAAGCGTATTACAGAGATGTATGCGAATTTCGAGGAGAACGAGTACTCTAAGATTTTCCCAAATACAGAGTTCATGTACCGCGAATATACAGTCATGCAACCTCTGCAGCGTAGTTATGCCATAACTGAAGATCGTATCGAAAGTATGCTGAATGCTGGCGCACTTAATACTCTCTATGATGGAGCTAAGCGCTACGAGCTTGAAAACGCGGAAGATGAATTATCTACCAAAGACAAAAAGAAACTCGAAGAGATGATTGCCAACGAAGCTTCATATACAGCGATCCTTGAAGCACTGCGCTCAAACATCTCTGACAAGGTTTATAAAAACCCAGAGTCGTTTGAGCCAGTCCTCAAGGCTGCTATTAAGCAATGCAACATTGATAAGAAGCTTCTTACACGCATCATGGATGGTCTTTCTCTCATAGATAAGACTGCTGATATTCAGTACAACAAGAAGAAAGAAATAATCTATGACAAGGCTACAGCAGATACGGAAGTGGTTAAATACGAAGAGACCATTGATGAGTATATGGCCCGTGAAGTTCTGCCTCATGTTCCTGATGCAAAGGCTTTCTTTGAAGAAGATCTCTTTGCAAAGACTCCTAAAATCAAAACTGGCGCTGAAATTCCGTTCACTCGCTATTTCTACAAGTATCAACAGCCTGAGAAGAGCGACGTTTTAGCACAAAGATTCATTGAGCTTGAGACCTCTGTCAGAGCTCGTATTGCAAGCCTATTTAAAGGGGATTGATATGCCAATGCGTGAGATGAAATCAAGCGGCGTCGAATGGATCGGCGATATACCTTCTAGTTGGCACATAACTAAAATTAAATACGCTTATTTGATTATTTCAGGAAATGGCTTTCCTATAAGCATGCAAGGCAAGGACACTGGCGACTTTCCTGTATTTAAAGCTAGCGATATAAGCATTAACCACTTCTGCACAGCTCGAAATTCAGCAAACTACATAACAAAACAAGAATCTCATAGCTTCAAGGTGCTATCTAAAGGAACAATCATTTTCCCAAAAATTGGAGAGGCCTTAAAGAAAAACAATCGAGCAATTCTTGGGGTTAACGCGTGTGTAGATAATAACTGCCAAGGATTAGTTCCAGTCAATATGCATGATAGATACAGCCTATACTTACTGTCATGTATTGATATGAATTGGTTTAACAATGCTTGCACTGTACCATGTATCGATAATAGCAAATTAAAAAACTGCTATATTCCAAGCCCTGTCAAGCAAGAGCAAACAGCAATAGCATACTACCTCGACTCTAAGTGCGCCGAGATCGATGCTTTAAAGGCTGACATTGAAAAGCAGATCGAAACTCTTCAAGAGTACAAGAAGTCCGTTATTACAGAAGCTGTGACCAAGGGACTTGACCCTAATGTTGAAATGAAGATTTCAGGCTGTAATTGGATTGGCCAAATACCAAAGGCTTGGACTGAAAGTAAAGTTAAATTACATTTAAAAAGACGAACCGTCCGCAATCCATCTCCAGGTAATACAGAGATTTTGTCACTTTATCGAGAATATGGCGTTATTCCTAAAAATAGTAGGGACGATAATCATAACGTGACTTCAGCTGATACTAGCAAATATTTGTTTGTTCGTAGAGGAGACTTCGTGATTAATAAAATGAAGGCTTGGCAAGGTTCTGTTGCCTTATCAAGTTACGAAGGTGTTGTGAGTCCTGCTTATTTTGTCTATGAATTTATCTCCGATCAACTGGATAAACAATATCTCCACTATCTTTTAAGAAGTTGTTATAAAGATGAATTTAGACGACTTTCTGCAGGTATAAGAGAAGGACAATGGGATTTGTCACCTGAAAGCTTTTCTAATTTATTACTAATTTTACCTTCTCTAGAGGAGCAGATAGAAATTAGTCAGTATTTAGAAACAATTTTGCCTCAAATTGATAAATTAATAAGGGATAAAGGCAACCAACTTGAGACTTTAGCTCAATACAAGCAATCCCTTATTTACGAATACGTAACGGGCAAAAAGGCAGTCCCAGCTAGCTTCTAGGAAGTGACATCATGGCAAAGACTTTAATTGACGAAAGAAACGCTCTGCAGGCTGAAATTCTTCAAGAACTTCAAAGATCAATGTGTCTCTACTATGACCGGATCTGGAGGTCTAAAAAGAGTTTCATCATATTTTATTAATAATTGTCCTGTACCATTACCTCCATTAAAAGAGCAACAATCAATTACTACTTTCCTAGACAACAAAATTCAAACGATTAATTCTGCATTGAACGTTAAAAGTGAACAACTGACTATATTAGCGAAATACAAACAGTCACTGATCTATGAGTACGTGACAGGCAAGAAAACCGTACCTAACGCATAAGGCACGACTATGAAAACATTTATCCAAGAGCGCAATGATTTTCAAAAGTACATCATTGAGCAGTTACAAGCCTCTAATGGCTATCTTGTTCGTAATGCCAAGACAGACTACGACAAACGCTTTGCAATGGATCCTTCATTGCTGTTTCGCTTCTTGGATGAGACCCAGCCTGATGAGATGGCTGCTTTTCGTAAGATTCACAAGGATGAAGCAAACAAGAGTCTGATTGAACACATCAATAATCAGATCGTCCAAAATGGCCTTGTCTTTGTTTTAAAGAATGGCGTTGAGCTTGGCAAAGGACACAAGATTAACTTGATGTGCACTAAGCCTGCTAGCAAGATGAATACTAAGTTGACTACACTCTATGACAATAACATCTTTTCTGTCATGGAGGAGGTTGTCATTAGTGACAAAGAGCGTATTGACTTGGTTGTCTTTCTTAACGGCTTAGCTATCATATCCTTTGAGCTAAAGAGCAATGCATCGGGAAAAAGCGTGGATGATGCTGTTGAACAATATCGTAAACAGCGTGATCCTAAGAACCGCTTATTCTTATTTAAGGCTGGTACATTGGTGAACTTCGCTATGGATCTCAACGAAGTTCGCATGACTACGCAACTCGACAAAGAAGAGACCTACTTCTTGCCATTCAATATGGGCAACGGCACTGGCGTTAATGCGGGCGCTGGTAACCCTATTATTCCGGGTAAATACAGTGTGTCATATATGTGGGAAGACATCCTTAAAAAAGACACACTTATTGATCTGATTAGCCATTTTATCTTTGTTGAGATTACACAAAAGATTGATCCGCTAACCGATAAATTAGGCAAGCCTAAAGAAAGGCAGATATTCCCTCGCTTCCATCAGTTAGATGCTGTACGCAGAATTATTGAAGACGTAAAAGTCAACAAGAGCAGCTGCAACTATCTAATTCAGCACTCTGCAGGCAGTGGTAAGACTAATACTATTGCATGGCTTGCACATAGGCTAGTATCGCAATTTGATGAAGACGACAAGGTCATCTTTAATACCGTATTAGTCGTAACAGATCGCGTGATTGTCGATCGCCAGCTACAAGAGGCCGTACGTAAACTTGACCATAAAGCAGGCCTGATTAGAGTTATCGACAATCAATCTACTTCAGCTGATCTAGCAGATGCCTTACAAGGACGTGCCAAGATTATTTGCACTACCTTACAAAAATTCCCGTATGTACTAGATAGCGTACGTCAGCTAAAAGATCGTCGTTTTGCTGTAATCATAGATGAGGCCCATTCCTCTACTTCAGGTAAGAATATGGGCGCTTTGACTAGAACTCTTAGTAAAGACGATGATACGTTTGAGACTATTGAAGATAAGTTTACTGATGACATACGAAAGCATGGCAAACAGGAGAACGTATCTTTCTTTGCCTTTACTGCTACTCCTAAAGCGACAACGATTGAGCTGTTTGGTACCTTAAACTGCTATGGCCATAAGCAAGCGTTCCATCTTTACTCAATGAAGCAAGCAATTGAGGAAGGCTTTATTCTTGATGTGCTATCTAACTACGTTGAATACAAAACGTTCTATCAGCTGAATAAAGCAATCGAAGATGACCCTAAGGTTAAAACAAGCGATGCAAAACGCCAGATCGCACGTTTTATTCAGCTTCATGACACCAACATAGCTCAGCGTATCGAGATCATAGTCGAGCACTTTAGGCAAAATATCCAGCCAGAGTTAGGCGGCCGCGCAAAGGCTATGGTTGTTACACCTTCTCGTGAAGCTGCAGTCAAATACTACCAAGCGTTTAAGCAGTACGTTGATGAACATCAATACAGTAATATTAAACCATTGGTGGCTTTCTCTGGAAAGGTAGTTGTTGAAGATGATGGGAATAATGAATATACCGAGTCTGGCCTAAATGGTTTTGCTGAAGATAAACTGCCTAGCAAATTTGATTCAGACGACTATCAGGTGCTACTAGTTGCTGATAAATACCAAACCGGCTTTGATCAACCAAAACTATGTGCCATGTATGTCCTCAAGGCGCTCAATGGTGTTACAGCAGTGCAGACACTCTCAAGGCTCAACCGCATTTGTCCGCCTTTTAACAAACGCACTTTTGTAATGGACTTTGTAAACACTTATGAAAAAATCCGTGATGCGTTTGCACCATACTACACAGCTACTTTCTTGGCAAACAGCGTTAATACATCATCAATTATTGAGTTAGAAAGTAAAATCGATGGTTACTACATAATCGACTATTCTGATATTGATGCTTTAGTAGAGTACATAGAGAATGGAGTAAAACAGCCGAGAGGGCAGATCGGGCTTCAAAACAGCATACGTCGCGTTGTTGACCGTTTTAAAAAGCTAGAAACAACTGATCAGAAGGAATTTAAAGCACTTGTTGGAGGCTTTATCCGCCTATATGAGTTTCTCATTCAAGCAACTAGTTTTGAAGATGTAGAGCTGCATAAGAAGTACTTGTTCCTGACCGTCCTTATTGATCAACTCAATATAGGCTCTACTGGAAATGGAGTAAATCTCAAAGGAAAGCTTGCAGCAACTAACTTTCAGCAAAAGCAAGTTAAAGAGACACTTAATCCTAAGCAAATCAGTAATGCTTTCGTTAAACTTGCAACAGCTGAAGGATTTATTATCTCTGAGGAGATGGAAGAGAAGCTCTCTGAGATCATCGATAAAATCAACAGCATGCTAGGCAAAAACTTTGATCCTAATATTGTTGTGCCTTCGCTGCTTCAGATTAAGAATCTGCTTTTAAAATCAGATGCACTCAAGTCCAGCGCTCAGAACAATACTGAAGAAGACTTCAAATTTGCATTCTTTGACCGTGCTGACGATGAGCTAGTCGCAGGATGGGAGAAAAATAAAGAGTTCTTCTTCACCATTCTTGAGAACGAAGATGTAAAACAAGAATTGCTTGGCATCTTCGTTCCTGAGGTTTATCGCCATCTAAATGCATCTATAAGCATGCAATAGATAGCCAAATTGAATCGCATTAGCTCTGGCCTTTACTTATGGTCAGAGCTAGTATGATCCTGTCTCTATAACCTACTTACATCCCCACCCTATACTCTTCACACTACCAGGCATTACATACTGTGCATAGCTCGACTCTGAACTATAGAGTTATCTAAACATAAGTACCAAGACCGATCGTCGATGTTTTAGAACGTCAAAAAATGTTTGCTAAGACGGCAAATAGTAAATCGACACACGGCAAAATAAGAACGCGAGTCGCGCTTTACATACATCTCACGCCGTTTTACTAGCAAATCCGCTGTAAACCTAGCTTGGCTAATTGGTATAACTATTGCTTGTGTAATGAATGCCTTGAAAACACTCTAAGTCATTGTTTTCAGGCAGCACAAAGCTTAGTGGAGATTTGCTAGTTGGGCTTCTCTCTACTGATATGAAAAGGAGAGATTCATGGCTTTATATGTAAATACCAACGTGAGCTCGATTAATGCTCAACGTAAGCTCGCTAACTCCACTCTAGCTTTAAACACCTCATACCAGCGTTTATCCTCTGGCCTTCGTATCAACAGCTCCAAGGACGACGCTGCTGGTCTGCAGATCTCTGATCGCTTAACATCCCAGATTAATGGCCTCAATCAAGGCAACCGTAACGCCAATGACGGTATTGCCTTAGCTCAGACCATCGAAGGCGCTCTCGACGAGACCACCAACATGCTGCAGCGTATTCGTACCCTCGCAGTTCA
>NZ_CABTML010000019.1:0-15252 GCF_902485895.1 uncultured Anaerobiospirillum sp.
GGATTCTAAGTACTCTTACATCCTCAATGAGTATTTAGATCAGATGCGTGCAGATGGTACTGTAGAGAAGATCATTCACAAGTACCTCCCAGGCTACAAGCTCCCACCTGAGTTACAGCCTTACAACGTACGTTTAAGCCGCGCTACTGGCGCTAACGCTACTGCAGTTGCTATCAACACTAAGCAATAGTTGACAGAGCAATAAGCTAAGCCTTTTCCTTGCTGGCTCAAGCTAGAAAAATACATACTACTAAAATCGAGGGATGTCTTAGAGGCAAAAGATCACTCTTTTGCCAAGGCCGCTAACTGCGCCAGGCATTCCCTCGTGAAATCATCTAAATCCCTCCAATAGCATTTTAAAACGCACTCCCATCTCAACCTAGCCACTCTCATCTTGGCCAAGCCGCTCACGCCCGATAGTCCCATCTATCCAGTCCAGCCCAAAGCATTAAGCTCCAGATCGTCCCGCAATCCAATCTATGGCGCTAAGCCGCAGATGACTCATCAATACAATCTAGGCAGTTAAGCCACACATGACTCATCTATATAATCCTGCTTAAGGCAGTTAAGCCTAACATGACTTAGTTATACAAATAGGCTGTTAAGGCTTGTAGTTTAGGCAAGTTAACTCAGAACAAGGTGACTGCTGCACAGCAAAATCTCGCAAGCAACAAGCTCTCTTATGCATCACGCTGCTAATTGTCTAAGCTGAGATATTGCATATAGCCACATCTCAAGCCGCATAACAATCAAACTTGTAATCAAACTCATCCCATGGATTAGGGATAATTTTAGTTTTCTATCTGCAGGCTAGGCCATGTTATCTAAAGTGGATGGTTAGATTAGAGAACGCAGGGCGAGACTGCACTTAAAGCCTATATTTATACGCTTTGTGTGGTAGATGATAGGGGCATTTATGCATGATTTCGGGGGAGCGTGTGCATTTTTTGCTCAACAGCACTCATGTAAAACATAATGAGTGCTTGCTTTAAGAAATTGTTGCCTGTGTTTAGCAATGGTTAGCTATAGGCATTTGTGGGCGATTTTGTTTAGAGCTGTTGGTCGAAAGCTAGACACTTGACGCGATACGTCTGATATCTAGGAAAAAGACTAAGTATCTTGTATACAAGTATGTTAATTATAGTTTGTAAAATTATGGTTGACGTGCCCTTGCAGCATGTTGTATGTTGCAACAAAGCGCGAATTTATAAGCTTTTGCTAGCTTGATGAAGCTCACAATTCGCACACGTAGTTTCTATTTCACACTCGTTTTTCATTTGCTTTTGGTAGCCCTTAAGCTAAGTAGTTTTGCTATAGCAAATGATTCACATGCTTATTAACATTAGATAATTCATCTACACCCATAGTCCAAGCTTTTCATGGAAAAGCTCATAATTTAACTGACGATATAAGTTAAAACCTTAGTACTACAGCTCATATGACGCTTAGTACAGATACACACTAACTTTTCGACATAATAAGCTCCTACCCCTTGAGCTTGTATAGTTTTCAATGCATAAGATCACCACAGCTAACGTAATGCCCACTTAAGCAACACCCTTGAGATGCTTTTTATTCATGGTGCTTAGGCCTTAGCGATATATTTGTGCCCTTTGCTTGAAAATTTGGCAGAACTAATAGTTCTAGAGATTGTCCTGCCTTGAGTTGAAAAGGTATGAGGTTTTAGTGAACGTCATGTATATGAGTAAAGCACAACCTGCGCCCCTGAGAGACACACTCGGACATGATGAAGAAACATGCTGATGAGCCCATTGTGTTCATTTGTACGCAATCGCCACTATCCATGGCAATACCGTGGAAGATAACGTACAGATCAAAACATTAGGATTATTAGATGTTCTCAAAATTTTTTGCCAAAGTCACAGTCCTAGCTGGACTTGTGGCCGCATTTTCCTTTAGCACTGTATCCCAGGCAGCTATTCAACAATTACCACTAAAAGGCGCGAAGATCAGCGTAGCAGTGCATCCTTATCCACCATTTGTACAGGTCACAGACTCGCTTGAGACCCTCTCTGGTATCGATGTGGATATTATTCGTGAGTTGCAGCGCCGCACCGGTTTTGAGTACGACGACGATCGCATTCACTTAACCAACTTATCCATTCTTTTAGATCTTGGACAAAAGGGGCATTTTGACATTATTGCCGGTGGTCTCACCATCAATGGTAAGCGTGGCAATTTATTCAATCAGTCCGTGCCATTATTCCGTTCCAACACCGTATTAGTGACTAACACTACTGCCAATGTAAAGTCAGTTAATGACATGGGTGGTAAGGTGCTAGCTAATACCGTAGGCTCTGCATTATCTAGCGTCTTTCCTAAAGAGGTGGCTCAACAGATCCGTGTGCATCAAGAACACTCAGTGTTCTTAACCTTCTATGCAGTTTACAAAGGCACTGCTGATGCGCTGCTCATCGACGGCCCAATGGCTGAGGATGTTATCAACTCATGGGGCAAAGGCCGTCTCAAGATTGCTCAAGATATTGCCGGTTCTGATAGCTACCTAGGTCTGATGTTTAAGAAAAATTCACCATATTCCGTAGCCTTCAACCGAGCTTTAGTTGAGATGCGTAATGACGGCACTATTGAGCGCATCGTGCAAAAGTATCTACCAAACTATAAGATGCCTCCAGAACTCATCGATAAAGGCCCAGGTTTCTCAAACGAGTTCCATGTCCCTGCTACAGAGGATCGCAAGGATCGCGTTGAGCCATCCGACCCAACTAAAGAGCTTGTCGATCCCTTAGTCGCTCAAAGCTAAACGCAAAAGGCTGACGCCCGCAGCTAAGGACTAATGCTCGCGCCCGCAGCTAAGCTCAAAAAGCTGACGCACTGAGCTAAAGATATGAACTGCAAAGATTAGCAGCTATGATTGCGTAGCAACGATTCGCACTAAACGCCACCATGCTTAGTCTATCTGCAGCCTCCACTCTCTTTGGCCTGAGAACATATAGATCTGATGCCTCTAAATCATATTTGCACAAGAGGTGTTAGATCGTTCTCAAGCTTTCCTCTCGAGGTTGATTAAGTTTCATCTTGCGCTGCACTCTCTTCTAAGGCGGCCATGCAAGCCTAAATAGTCTCATCAAGATTAAAAGATCACAGCTTACGCGCGTTGTGCAGCCATTTGTTGGTACTGCCTTGCTATTCATCATAAGCCTTATCCAAAAGATCAGATTCGCTTAATGACCTAAGCGTCATGACGGCAGCTAGCTCAATGTATGGCTTGAGTTAGGATTATTGCTACGCTATGTGGGTGACTGGCATTGGAATATGCAAAGATTAGGTAATGCATCACTAGTCTCATGCATTAAGGTCTGATGCCGACGCAGTATAACTTCCTGAAAGCAGTATTGGCTGTCTACACTAGACGGGCGTAGTGTTGGCTAGTGAAAATAGGGTGGCTAGTATTCATAGCATCAGCACAAGCTTGGCTTATATATGGTGCGGATAGGTGAGACAAGTGTAGATGATGAACTTGTTTACTTGTAGATCAGGGTCGCGTATTGTTGAGGAAAATGGCTTAAAAATAGGCTTCGTGGCTTGATAGTTGGCAACTATGCATAATTGACTTTCAATTTAACAATTTATCGCATTTTGGTGCGTGATAATCTATGGTCTTTGGTGTATCATCAGCACACAAAATACATAAGGAATGTCCTGTTTATCAGGATTAATCAGTATATCTTTCTGCCGCAGTGTGATTGAACTAGAAGCTGCCTTAAGTTAGGTAGCCTGAGAAGGCGGCGGGTGATTTCGTTTTTTCTAGTAGGACAATAGCTAAGATGTCTAAGTCTCTGACTAAGATTACTTCTTTTTCTGCAGCATTAGTTGTGCTTGGTTCTTCATCAGCTTTTGCAAGCGACTACTCTAACAAAGCAGCATCAGATTATGCCTTAGATGCTCAGAGTAAATTTGTCTATGAGGTTACTAGCAATTTAGGTCAGCAGGCATTTGAGGCCATTACTAAGTCAAGCACTCTATACCTCGTTGATATCACATCCTCATTAGGCGATCAGGCTTTAGACATGATTGAAAAGTCTAAAGTTGCTGATGATGAAGTTAAGATTGCGCTGAACAATTAATCTCAAAGCAGCAAAACTTTTTTCTAAGCCAGAACATTGTGTCTAGCGTTAAGGCGCATGTGGCAAACTTTCGACAATGCGTGCAGCTAAAATGGCGCAGCATAATTGGCGCTGCTAAGAGCGCTGTTGCTAAGTACAGACCATGAGTGCAAGCATTTGCCACATCATGCACACGAGTGTTATAAAAACAGCAAGGCCGTAGTTAGAGGGATCTAACTACGGCCTTGTCGTTTGTGCTAGTCCTGCATACAAACGCTGTTACCTTGAGTCATTATCAAAGGCAGCAGACTTACTTTGCCTATAGGCCATTAGATACTGCCAATACTTACGTATTGAGCTTAGGACTTAGTTAGCCAATGCGCTTATCTATGATATGGGCATAGCACCCGTGAATAAAAATGACACATAAGTAAATAGTTGCGAATTTGGAAACTTGGGAAGTCAAGAGCTTTGATGCTAAGCAATAGAGCTGGCCGTAGTGCTCGTTTTGAGATTCATCAATGCCATTCTTAAGGAGTTGCGACATTGCCTTTATTTGCATTATGGAGGTCTTGAACTTTTTGACTATATCATCATCTAAAGAACCATCGTCCTCGAGCTTATCAATAGTCTCAGAAGCAATTTGAATGTAACGAGAAGCAAACTCTAAAGTCTTATTCATGATAGCAAGGGCATTAGATACTATTAAAGATACTTGCTCTTCGTCAAAGCGGCATAAGTTAAAGCCCAGAACTATGTCAAAGTCATTTGGATCGATAGCGTCCAAGTGGGCTGGGTCTAACTCCTCTGCGATCTTTAGTAAGACCTCGTGATGGCGTCTAGTCTTAGCAGTTTCGGCGCAACGCTTTAGAAATCTTGCGCCGTCAGGGCCTTCAAACAAGGGATATATTTTCGGAAGTGCATTGATATAGCGCTCAATGTCTTGCTTCACGAGCTTGTTAACACGCTTAGAGTTTTCGTAGTCGCTTTTGATTGCCTTGAGTTGCTCAACAGCCTCTTGACGTAAGTTTTTTAACTCAGGAATCAGAGCGCTGCTTTGCTCAAGAGCCTTATCTACAACCTCAACATTTGCCATATTTTCTCCACGCGCAAAGGTTAGTAGTAAATCAAAAAAATTGCTTAAAGACTCTAGCTCTTCAAGCTTTATTTTGCGGTCAATTGTACCGCATAGTTTATCAAGCTTACTAAGAGGCAGTGCTAACTTGCCTTAAAGGGACAAGCGTAATCTCATCTTGATACCGAAAGCGTTCTTTACCTGCCATGAACTTAAGTAAGTTAGCAAGTGCATCAGGACTTTTAACAAAAAATAAGCCCCGCCTAAACTTATGCACAAACATAGTGTCGACAGGGTCTTTAAAGGTCTTGATGAAATAGTTAAGCACTGCTGCTAATACTTATGTATTGAGCTTAGATCTTAGTTAGTGCTCACCACCATTATTTATGAGCTTGGCAAAGCACTCATGCATGTAATGGATACCTGCGTAAATAGTTATGAACGTGTTAACTAGGTCAGTCAAGTAGACTGATGCGAAGGTATAGAGCTGTCCGTAGTGCTCATCTAGAGAAAACTTATTCGTCTGCTCAAGGACAAGCGTTGTATTGACCAGGTTCATGAAGATGTGCTCAAGCTGGTCGACTACTTGCCTATCAATATTCCCTTCATCTTCTAGTTTTTTGAAAGTTTCAGTACCAACTTCAACACAAAGCTCACAAATATTGACAGCCTTAGTGACGATCTCAGCTATAGCACTTGATATCTTAGTTACTTGTTCATCGTCAAAGCGGCATAAGTTAATGCCCAGAACTATTTTAAAATCTTCTTGTTTGAGTTCTGCTAAGGACGAGCTGTCGCACTTGTCTACGATCTTGAGGAGTACTTCATGATTGCGCTTAGTTTTAGCCTTCTCGCTGCAGCGCTTTAAAAAGCTTGCGCGTTCAGGGGTATTAGTTTCAGGCGACATTTGGGCCATAGCATTGAAATAGCGCTCAATATCTTGCTTAACAAGCTTGTTAACACGCTTAGAGTTTTCGTAGTCGCTTTTGATTGCCTTGAGTTGCTCGATTAACTCTTCACGTATGCTATCTATCTTAGAAACTAAAACGCTGCTTTGCTCAACAGCCTTAGCTACAATCTCAACATTTGCCATCATTTGCTCCAAGCGCTCAGGCTATCAGTAAATCAAAAAAACTGCTTAAAGACTCTCGTTCTTCAAGCTCAATTGGGCGGCCTATTGTACTACAAAGCGCCATCAAGCGCTTATATATGAGTATGAACACAACGCTGCAGCTGCTGCGCTCAATGCATAGCGGCTCTTGCTGCAGTGTATACATGGCGGCATGGGGTGCAAGTGTATACAGGACTACATGTGCCCCGATGTATGCATGACGACACTTGCTGCAGTGTATGCATGGCCGCTAGTGCAGGTATAGCAGCACACATATGATGGTATTGCTGCTCATTTCTTGTATGGGCTAAGGTGAGTCCTAGCTTAGGCTATTAGCTTTGGCTCTTAGCTTTGAGTTACCTTGGCAAAAGGAATCTCTGGCATATTGGCCTTAGCAGGCTCAACAAAGGAGCTGCCGGAGAGCTTGAGGCTATTAAACTGCAGGATTTGCATGAGTAAGGAGAACTGGGCGGTCTCTTTTAACAATAGCTCAGCAAGAATAGCTGCATGGGCGCTTAATGATGAGTAGGTATCGGCATTACTCTCTTTAAGGGCATTGATGTGCTCACGATAGTGCTGATAAGAGCCATCGCAAGCGGATACGATCTCTTCAAAGTTAGTCATGATGGCGCTATCTACACCGCTATCAGCTTGCATTAGCGCAAGGCCACGCTTGCAGCAAGACTCAATAGTTGGTGGCAAAGTCTCTTCAAGCTGAGAGACGATCTCTGAGCAAGCATTTAAGTATTCTTGAGCTTTGAGAGTATCAAGCTTAGTAAGATGTAGCGCTAAATTGCCTCTAAAGGTGGCAATAGTCATCTCATCTTGCTGCGGGAAGCCCTCGTCATCTGCCATGAACTTAAGTAAGTCTGCAAGTGCATCTTGGCTTTGAGCAAACTTCAAAAAGTCTTGCTTAAACTTAGGCACAAACATGGCGTTGACCGGATTTGGGAAGGTCTTAATAAGATAGTTAAGTACCACTTCACGATCTTGCTTTAAAACCTTATGCACCTTAGTGCTCTTAGACAAATCGGCGCTAATGCTATTACAAATAGCTTCTAACTGCCCTTTGTAGCCAATGAGCTCGCTTAAGGCTTTCTCAAAAGGCTTTTGCATAGACAGAAGTTCTTTTTGCAGATCCATGGTACTTCCTAAAACAATAGTGTGTAGCAGTTAAGTTAATCTATAAGTTATTACTAAGACCAAAGCGCTAGCGCATGCTGCGTTGCGGCTAGTTGCCGCTTATCTTTGATTTTAGCGGCCATATAGCTGCTGACTCATGCGTGCCTAGGCAAGGCTGTGCAATTGCGCGATCTTATGGCAGGTGGCTTTGCCTTATGTGCAAGTGCGCTAGCTTATGGCTGTTTGTCTTTATCTGACATGGTCAGATGGGCCTGAGACAGCGCAAAGATGCGGGTGGCATTGACGAGCATGACCACACTGCGGCACAGAGTAAAGAGGGCCTCTGCAAGGCACAGATAGATAGACATTTGAGCATAGGCGCTTAGGGTATTTTCTTGGGCATTATTCAATCGCTCATTGAGATCGCGCTGAATAATCAATGAGTTTTGCACTTGCTTGAGCATAGCGGCATCGGACTTAGGGCTCTTTAGGAGCATCTCAAAGGAGCTTTGAGCATGAGCCTCAAACACTAAACAGTGCTTAATATGCTCAGAGAGGGCGCGTAATACCTTATCGTTAATTGCTGCAGCTGTATCTTCAGTAAGCTTGCACATATACAGTGGCAGTGCAAAGCTTTCAGATTGATGTGAGGAGCTTATAGTGGCGCTTTGACGAGGATCATTGAGCTCTTGGGCGATCATGGCAATCAGTCCATTATCCGCGGCAAGGGCCATGGAACGCTCATGAATTAGTTCAAGATCGTGCTTACTTGGCTGATTGTCGCCAAATCCTAAGAGTCGCAGTTTAAATACTTTTTCACAGTCAGCTTTAATGAGCTTGTCAACTTTTGGGGATTTCTCTACAGCCTTTAATATCAGCTCAAGTATCTCAAAAGCAGCTCTTTGGTCAGCCATTGCAAGATTCACATCCTGCATGATAAAGTCGTTGATCTCATTAAGTTTTTGCTCTGCGCTCATATCAATCTACCGCTAGTTAAGAATTGCCATAGTTTAGCATCATCAGAGCCTAACATCGCCTAAGTTGGAAAAAAGCCAGTAAATGGCATTTGCAAGGGCTTATGGGATGATGGTAGATGGTGGGAGAGGATCTTGGCGCTATTCACAGTCGTAAATTAGTAGGTTCTCAACTTTTTGTGCGATTGGCTAGTGTGGCTGCAAGTAAATGTCATTACCAATTGCCACTAAAGCATGAGTGGCGCACGCATCAGCATTGCAACGCCGTGCGCCGCGCCATGGGGGATGACTTAGATTGAGAATGGGTCTTGGTTTTTTCTGCGCTCTTCAAGCTCGGCGATCTTGGCTCTAAGTTCAGCACGATTGGCTGGCTTTAGCTGCTTTTGTTGTTGCTTGGCAGCGTATTGAGCATCAGTCTTAAGTTTTTGCTCGTGGGCACGACGCAAGATCTCTGAGGAGCTTGGTGGATCTTCACCTTCTACCTCTAAGGAGCTGTTATCGCGCAGTTTTGCCTCAGTTGTGATGCTCTCAGCAGCTGCTGGTTTTGCTACGACTGGTGCATCTAACTGTGAGTTAATGAGGCTCTTAGTCTGCTCTTTGAGCTGCTTTGCATTACTCTGAGCATCGGATTTATCACTAGACTTGCTCTTAGCTGCAGCACGAAGCAGCTTGCCTGACTGAAATTCCTCTAAAGCTGAGACAAAGTTTTGCTTCTTTGGAGTAGTGTCAGGCTCTTGAGTGTTCTTAATAAAGCGACTTTGACGAGGCTTGGAGGCAGCGCTTAAGACACTACGGCCATTATTTTGCGTAAGCTCATGCAAGCCACTGTTAATAAGCTCCATGCGGCTCTTATTTGGTATTGCGTCTGTAGCGTTGTTATCTGAGGCCTTGTTTGGATTGACGATCTCTTCATGCTCGTCATCATCAAAGAGCTCATCTTCACTTTCAGATGCCTCTAAGTGCTTGATCTGACGGGTTCTTAATAGGGCCTTGATATCACTATCAGTAGTGGCAACTGCAAAGCAAGATTTGCCTGTTTTAGGATCTTGGCAACGCAGTTGTGCGGCAATTTCCTCAGCACGATTTGGTACTGCCTTGCTGCTAAGAGGCATGGTACTTGAGCTTGATGCAGCTTGACGTGGTTGCGCTGCAGCGCTTAGCTCGTTGGCGCTTAACTCCTCGTCCTCATACTCATCGTCGTAGAAAGCCTCCTCATCAAAGTGCTGAGCACTGTCGCCACCAAAGTTCATGGCGTGAGAGTTGTTAGCACTATATTGATGGGCATCGTGAGATTTGAGCTCATGGGTGCCACTCTCTTTTACTAAAGATGGTAGGCTTGGATCATCAGCTAAGCTAGCTTGCTCATCTATAGCAGCTTGGTGTGAAAGAGCATTTAAGGATGGATCAGTAGCGCTTGGGGCGGCATCTGCAGTGCTGTGCATGCTACCTCGAGCGTGAGTGCCATCTTCTTTATCGCTCATGAATACATCTGCAGCAATTAGTCCTTGAGAGACAAAGTGCTCATGATTACTATCGTCACTTGCAGGGACATTCATGATGGTGTTGATATCACGATCATGCATAGCAGAGGTATGGTTAGCATCAACTGGGCTAAAGGCCGCACCATAGTTATTATGTGCCTTAGAGTTGCGGCCATTTTCTTGTAAGAACTTCTTACGATATCTAAGCGGAGTAATGCCGTACTTAAGCTTAAAGTTCTTAAAGAAATAGCCTGCATTCTCAAAGCCATGGTCGAAGGCAATATCAGAGATAGGGCGATTGGTAAGCTCAATCTCCTTGGTAGCTCTTCTTAAACGTAGGTCATTGAGATACTCAGTAAAGGACATGCCAGTGACACGTCTAAAGTAGCGACAGAAATACTGATCGGTTACGCCTAAACGTAAGGAGGCATCACGAATAGTAATCGGGCCCGCATAATGGGCGTCCACGTAGTTGAGCAGTTCTTTGAGCTTATCTTGCTTAGACTTAACCTTTTGGCCGTGCATCTCTTTACGTGAGATAAGTCCATACTCGTGGTAGATAGCTAAGATCTCTAAGATCTTGGCTTTAATAAGAAGACGCTCGGAGGCATTAGAAGTACCACCATGACGTACACAGTAACGGTAGAGCTTATCAATACGGTTAAAGGCTGGATGGTCGGTAGTGACAATTGGTGGTAGCGGAATATTGCTACTCATCAAAGGCTCAAAGATCTCAGATTGCACTTCATCATAGGCGCTAAAGGAGAGCATGTTCGGATCAAACACGATGGCGCTCTCTTGGCAATTAGCAGGCAGAGTAAAGGTGTGCATGATATTGCCAGGCAGCAGTAAGAAAGCATCGCTTTTTACTACTACATTGTGCATATCGACAGAGATTTCGTACTCGCCATTAGAAAAACGCACTAACTCCAGCTCTTTGTGCCAGTGGAGTGGTACACGTGAGGCGCAAGGCTGCGGATCCCATACATAGGCAGCAAAAGGAAAGATGCTTGTGCCATGGCGAACACTTTCATTAAGTTCCTTGCGAGGCTCTGCATGAGTACTAGAACCAGTGCCTACATGCATTAAAGACTGATTATTTGATTCAAGCTTGTCTTTAGCTGCAGTTTCTACTGTGCTGCTAGTAGGCTCACCGTGGTCTTGATACATAGACTTCTTACTATGACAGTTAGCTAATTTAAGGTTTGCGCTTTGCTTAGCCTTGAGAGTGTCCATATCTTGGTCACTGCAAGAGAGCTGCATATGAACATCTGCTTGTATTTCTGCCATGATGAAACCTTAACAATTCTAAATCTGCCAATTAATAAGCATCACTAATCAATGTTGCCTTAAAAACGGCATATGTTAATGGGCAAATGCTTTTGACCCAAGCTAAACACACACACTCTTGTCGAGCCTGGAAGTCTTAATGATTACAATGGAAATTAGAGCTTATATCTGCGCATCGGAGTTAACCTAATTTGAGGTTCAATCAATTCGTCTATACGCCATGCTAAATATGATCCAATCTGTGTTAAAAACATGCATACCGCGCTTAGAACTCTTGCACAAGGCCAAGCAAAGGCTATATGTATGGTTCTAAGCAATAACTTGAGCTCAGAAACCAAAGAAAACTCTAGGCCATGAACACAGCTAAACTAACGATCCAATTAGTTTTTGTTGCGCAACAATGTAAATTACTGCCCATAGAGGCAAAAGCTCAATTGCACCGCTGCCTTCTACAAGAATGATAAGACAACTAAGTACAATAAGTTCGCAGCACTATACTGCGACAAGCATGCGTGGGTATACCAAAAGCGTGCTTAAGCTTATTAATCAACAAAACAAACGGCTAAGCTCTCAAATCAACTTTTTAGTAACTTGTAGCAAAGGTTTTGGTTTAAAGACAAGTCTTTAATAAGACCAGTTATGTTTAGTCGCTGTTAAATAACTGTCTTATGCAGGCTTATGCAAAATAACAAGTTTAGTTTAACCCAACATTTGATACAAAAGCTAATACGTTAATTTTAGAGATTTAGACAATGCACTAAACTCAAAAGTAGTGAGTCTTCTTTTCGTAATCAGACGCGCTCTAGGAGTAAAAGCACAGATATATATATCGGATAACATATACGGGCGATTATAAGAAGAGCGCATCATACAAGCATCATGAAGCGATCAATTTCTTGAGGCAACACTCAGTTTTAGTCAAAGCTAGCCACTTTTGGAGCATGCAAGATCGACTTTGATCCCCCAAGAAAGCGCCATAAACACACACACTCAAGCATGTTTTGCACTAGCAGCCATCTCATTTAACTGAACGCCTCTTCAAGTAAAGCCACACCTTCAGAGCAGATCTTGCCGACCAGACCTCCACCAACAACAAATACTCACGTCTGCATACAAAGCAGCTATGCAGCTGTGCAGAGCTAGCTCCACGCAGCGCAAGAACATCTTAGCTACAGACAACAAAGCTGATGGCATCGCATTGACCATTATCGCAAAGTAGCACGCTAAGAAAAGATTTCATCGAGAGATCATCGCTTGCATACAGCAGCAGCTTGTGATCTTAGCTTAGGTATGACATGAATGCTAAGCTTGATAATCTAAGTAGAGTGGGCGCCTTATTGTGGCTTAAAGCAGCTAAACGCGGCTAAACTCAGAATAACTTAGCAAGGGCGGCAAGGTGCGTAACTTAGCATGTGTTCCATGTGCTATGACTACACATGTATCTCATGGGATATGACTACGCATGTGTCTCTTAGGCTATGGGCTTGTGCCTATGAGATGACTTACGCAAAGTGATAACTTTGTGGTGCAAGAGATTAGCAGATAACCTCATGGTGTTTACATTTGCCTAAGGTTGAGCTTAAACTTTACGATCTAGGGTTGCACATGCTTTTATAGTTTGAATTTGATGCCTTGTATTAAGATACATAGTTATTTAGGTATTGATCTTGCAGTTGCGCCCTTAAGCTTTGGCTTGGGTGTTAAGATCTACGCTAAGAGCGCCAAATTTAGCACATTAGCGATTACCTAAAGGCAATCATGCCTTGGGTGTTTTCTTAAAGGAGCTTTCGGTGAGCCGTCTTTTAACTTCACAAATCAATCGTGCCATTTTTCGAGTGATGGGTCTAGATAAGTTTCAGCTCCAGGAATTTGAAGATCATTTCCATGAGATCACCTTTGAGTGGGATCTTGAGCTGATGGAGAAGTACGACGATTTTAAGTACCTCTCCGAGGATATGTTCCGCAAAGCAGTTGCCCAAGCGAACATGCATGAGGTTGACTATCCATACCCACAACCGCCAAAAGTTAATGCTCTTCCGGCCATCGATAGCCCGTTAAATCCTAATGAGAAGATCGCCTTAGATCTTCCAATGAATATCTTCTTTGAGCTTGACAAGCGTCCTATCAATGTCTTCAAGGTCTCAGGCTTGATGCCAATGATGAGCCATTTCATTGAAGAATATGAGGCGCAGGAGCGCAAGAAACAATCTGAGAAGATGGTTGCTGAGCGTAAGCAAAAGCAAGCTGAAAAGGCAAAGCGTAAGGCTGAGGCCAAGGCTGCAAAAGCCAATAAGGTCTCACAACCAGCTTTAAGCAAAGAAGAACTCAAAAAGGCTCAAGAGTCAGCTAATGCTGTAGCTAAAGCATATGAAAAGTTAGGTCTAAATCCTGATGGCTCAAGTGCCAAGAGCAATGATAACGATGATGAAGCCTCTAAGAGTATTGCTAGCGCTGATGAAAGTGCTAAGCTCAACGACAATGCTCCAGTAAATGAGTCAAAAGTAGAAGGCAGTGAGGATGTAGCGCCAGCTCCTTCTATGATGGATGTGGTCTGTGAAAAAATGGCCGCATTGCATCGTTACACAGGACGCAAAATTTACATACGCGCACTGCCATCACGCAGTGGTGATTTACGCTCCATTGAGTGGTGCTTGTCAGGTCTGCATCAGCATTTAGCTGTGCCAGAAAACGGCATTACTGATCTGATGCGTGATCTCATTGTCTACAAGTGGTTTAACAATTTAGAACCTGAGCAAAGAGCGCTCTTTCCTCATGACTTAAGCTGCGCAGATCTCCACAAATCATTATTCTTATCCGATGTAATCGTTTTTAGTGACGCCAAGATGACTTTATGGTATGCGCTAAAGAATAACATTTGTGGTAGCGATATTCAGGGCTTTGGTGTCGATATCGATCCACCATTTAAGCGTAACTTTGCTGTCAGCATTAAGCATATTTTCTATGGCAAGTTAGCAGACCATCCAACTGTAGCTACTTACCGTAAGATGATTGCTCATGAGCGCCTTAATAAGGTGGTCTCTGACGTTCACTACTGTCAAAATGACAATCTTTCACCATCTTCGCAAGATGAGACATCAGAGCAGCTAAGTTTCATTAACGATGCCTTTATGATCTTTGATATGGAAATCAAGGGTGTACAAGGTAGCATTGAAGTCTTAGTTAAAGATCAGTTATATGACAATTTAGATGCAGTAGCTGCACGTCTTAAAGATCTTAAAGATAACGATCTGTCTGATTTTGATGGCCTTAACTCTGACATTATCGAGCTCATCGCCGAGCCAATCGTGGAGATGAAGAACGACCATGAAGCTCGTCGTAGAAATAAGGATGCAGAGTTTGCAGGCCTTATCTTTAAAGATGGTATTCATCGTCAAGAGTTTACTGTTGAGAAACTGCGCAAGTCTTATCCGCTTAAGATTGATCGCATTGTCATCACTTCAGATGAAGAGATTAAGTTCTTAATTAATACCAATCTCTTTGCTTATATCGAAAAGCCAACTGGTAATAGTGCTAATGGCGGCGATGTATTAAGTCTCATTCATGCAGACTGCATCATGGTTACCTTCATTCAAGGCGACAATGGTTTAGAGCTCTCTAGCATTGATATTACCGATGGTATTCAGATTCCATACGGTGCACATAAGAACGAAGATATTAATCTTTTTACCGATGGTGTTCTCGATAGTCTTATCAATGATAAGCACAATTACATCGATGAGGACTGGGATAAAGAGTGGAATGAGGCTGTAGCTGAGCGTCGTCAAAAGGATCAAGACATCAACGATCGCATGGCCGCTACTAAGCAAGAGTGGCTTGAGTTTAGACAAAACTCTCAAGCTAAAACTATGAAGACTCGTGCTCGTCTGCGTAAAGAGCGTAAGAAGAAAAAATAGAAAAGAGTGCATTACGATTAAAAAATGCACCATAACACACTAACTAAGGCCGCATTTGCGGCCTTAGTTGTTCTTACACGCGTATTTGATCGATATTTGGAAAGGGCATATATAAGCCGTTTAAGCTATGATATATGCATGCATCTGCATGATCCGGACATGTAGTTTTTGTATTACGCTAACCACAAAAGTTAACGGTA
>NZ_CABTML010000020.1:0-4177 GCF_902485895.1 uncultured Anaerobiospirillum sp.
AAGCCTGCAAACACGGAATAGGCGGATGGATTATGGTGAAGCCTGCAAACACGGAATAGGCGGTTAGATTATGGTGAAGCCTGCAAGCACGGAATAGGCGGTTAGATTATGGTGAAGCCTGCAAGCACGGAATAGGCGGTTGGATTATGGTGAAGCCTGCAAACACAAAATAGCCGGTTAGAATGTGGTTAAGCCTAGCAACATGGAATGGCGTGTTGATTATGAGTGAGCCAGGGCAATGCGGTGTTCGGGGTTGGATTTTGAGGGGGGTGATTAATGTTTTTGTGGATGAAAAAAAGCCCTCGCTACAATGTGTTTAAGCATTGGAGCAAGGGCCTCACGAGTCTTAGTAGTTTGCAATAGAATCGATAATAAGTTAGGAATTAACCTAAGTATTTAATCAATGTGGAGCGAACAGCACCTGGTGCGCGGATCATCTCTTTGAATAAGTCTTCGATCTTGGTGCCTAAACCGATAGAGTAAAGGTCAACACCGAAAAGAGTTGGGTTGCTTAAAATTGGATGGAGCTTGTCACCAACACTATCTACCTTGCCAAACTCGATACCTGCCATCTTGGAAGTGAGCTCCTCATTAAGAGGATCGTCAGATAAGCTAAAGGCATTACCCTTATCATCAATGGCTAAGAGGTAGCGCATCCAGCCAGCAATAGCAAGAGGTAGTGCGGTAAGCTCAGTTGCGTCTAAGCCTTTCTTCTTATAGTTCTTTAAGGTTTCACCAAAGCGCACTGGTACCTTCTGAGATGTATCTGTAGCAATACGTTGAGGAGAGTCAGGCAGACACTTGTTAGTCAGACGCTGCTCGATAACTTCAGTTAAGAAGTCACGTGGGTTGAGGATCTTAGGATCATCGACTACCTTTAAGCCCTCGTCATAGCCAAGCTTCTTAACTAAAGCTACTAACTGAGGATCATCCATCTCTGCGGCAATGCGCTCATAGCCAAGCACACAACCGTAAACTGCTAAGGCAGTATGCAGAGGGTTTAAGCAAGTAGTAACCTTCATGCGCTCGCACAGATCGACGCCTGCACCATCAGTAAAGAGCACGCCAGCCTTCTCAAGTGGTGGGCGGCCATTTGGGAACTTATCTTCAACGATAAGGTATTGAGGTTTTTCAGCGTTAACAAATGGAGCAATGAAAGAGCCACGAGCGGTCTTGATTGGTTCCATATCTTCAATGCCGCGATCTTTGAGTAATGCAGCAATGGAAGCGTCTGGACGAGGGGTAATCTTGTCGATCATGGTCCAAGGGAAAGATACCTTAGACTCATCTTCTAAGTATGCAATAAAGGCTGCATCTACAAAGCCCTTATCTAACCATGCCTTAGCGATCTCTAAAACTGCAGCTTTAAGTTTGTCGCCATTGTGAGAGCAGTTATCCATTGAAACCATGGCAATTGGTTTGGCACCGGCCTTAAAGCGCTCATGCAGCAGAGCTACAGTCCATGACATGGCGTGGCCAACCTTGCTAGGTCCTGAGGCCATATCTAACTTCACTTGCTCAAGGTAGTCACCATCGATACCACGAATGGCATAACCCTTTTCGGTAATGGTGTAGGAGACTAACTGTACAGATGGTTTAGCAATCAGTGCTTTAACTTCACTTTCGTCTTCTTTAGCAGTGCCGTTGAGCTTATAGCCATGCACAACTGAGCCAATTACACGCAGCTCTACATTGGTGTCAGGAAGTAAGGTAACTTCCATAGTGAGCTTGTCATGAGGAGTGAACACGTCATCAATGATGGCACCATCATAAACAGAGAGAGTCTGAATGCCTGAGCTTTGATCGCCACTGTCTAAGAGTTGCTGCTGTAAAGAGGCAACAAAACCACGGAAGATATTGCCCGCACCAAAGTGTAACCACACTGGATTGTTGCGGCTTTCCTCTTGTACCTTTGCTACATCAAACTTTGGCAGGGTAACGTTAGCTGCAGCAAAGGCAGCAGTGTCCTTAATGCCTTGTAAAGTAACCTTCATGACCAACCCTCTTGGCGATTGCAATACACCTTAGGCAATGTGTTGAATGCTAAGGCAAATGCATATATCTAAGACTTAGTACACTATGAGCAAACTTTGATAAGTAAAACGTATAGCTCAAATTACCGTTTGACCAAAATAAGGCCATGTTGAAAGCTTTAAGCGTCAAACATGGCCTTATCGATATACTTTGCTAGAACTGTTCAGATTCTAGTACTTACTCTGTCTTAATCTCAGATTACTTCCAAGGAGCGGTAACTGAGTTGATGTTGTCAGGGTAAGGCATGCCTTTACCCTTACGAATGGCCTCTTCAAGACCAATTAAATAGGTTGCGCCTAAGGCACGATCGTATAAGCCGTAACCTGGGCGAGCAATCTCACCCCAGATCTCACGACCATGATCTGGACGAATAATGCCGTTGAAGCCCATTTCAACTAAGGCCTTCATGATCTCATAGAGATCTAAGCTGCCAGTGCAGGAAACGTGTGAGCTCTCGTGGAACTGGTGATCGCCAGTGTGCAGAACGTTACGTACGTGTGCAAAGTGAATGCGCTTAGCAATGATTGGATTACGAATGATCTTTGGCAGATTGTTATTAGGATTAGAACCTAATGAGCCAGTGCAAATGGTGAAACCATTTAATGGGCTGTCATATAAGCCTGCAATCTTAACGAGGTCTTCTTCAGACTTGGTAATACGTGGAATACCAAAGAGATCGTAAGAAGGATCATCAGGGTGAACACCCATCTTGATGTTGTACTTCTCACAAGTAGGCATAATGGCCTCTAAGAAGTACTTGAAGTTAGCACGTAGCTCATCGCCGGTCATGCCCTTGAACTTGTTAATCTGCGCAGTGATTTCGTCCTTACGGCTCAGCTCCCAACCTGGCATTTCAAAGCCATTGGAGTTGTTAGCAATACGCTCAAACATATCCTCAGCGCTAAGACCTTCAATTTCCTTACCGTCGTATGCTAAAGCGGTAGAACCATCTTCAAGAGGAAGAGCTAAATCGGTACGAGTCCAGTCGAATACAGGCATGAAGTTGTAGCAAACGAGGTGAATGTCGTTCTTGCCTACAGCTTCAAGAGACTTAATGTAGTTCTCAATATACATATCACGAGTAGAAGCACCGTACTTGATGTCCTCGTGAACATTAATGCTTTCGATACCTAAAAGCTTAAGTCCGTTCTTTTCAACCAAAGCCTTACGCTCACGGACCATGTCCTCAGGCCATGGTTCACCAGCTGGAAGCTCATGCAGTGCAGTGATGATACCTTCCATTCCTGGAACCTGACGGATTTGTTGCAGAGTAATGCTGTCCTGCTCAGGGCCGAACCAACGCATAGTCATGTGCATCATAAGAATAACTCTCCGCTTGCAGTAGAAATCTTTGGCGTCACATATGAGGCGAAAAGCTAGCAGTGAAATAAAGACTGCTATTGGTGCTTAGCTACCAAAGCTATATGTGCAACTTAGATGAAGCTTAATTGTGCCTTTATATCCAAAGACATCGCATTTTCTGATTAAACTCTGCATGTCCAATAGGATATATGTGATGTGCTAAGTATAAGACTTTTATGCTCTGTATACTAGTATACAAGTAGATAAATTTGAGTAAATTTTCAGCAAGTTTACAAAATTGTGATCAGCTATAACTTTTTACACTGACATACAAGTAATGTAAATCTAGCTATAGACTATTTTCCCGCAAACATCAGGTTTGTTTGAGTGATGATTATTACCATACTTGTATACAAGTTAGTCAAATATGGTTGCTTGTTAACGCATATTCCAGGTTGAGTTGCTTGTTTTTCATTGCTTGAGCTCTAGTATAAAGTCGCAAGTGTTGAGTGAAACTAAATGAACTATTGAATGAACATGACTGCAGCTTCTGTATGTACAGTCAATAGATGCATGTAGTGAAGCTACACGCGCTAAACTTTTCTAGCTGCAGTAGATCAATGCTGTCACATACACAGACATGGGGGCTCTATAGTTGTAAGTAATAAGGTGAGCTTGTCTTTATGACGATAATTGCTTAATGATGAGCGAGCAATTTACTCACGGTCTGTTGCCAGTGGTGGGTGGTTGAAACTGACATTGGGGAGTTGTGTCTATAATTTAAGAATGGCATATAAAAGACAATTATCTTTTTATAGACCCAGCTGCTCAGTGCTATTAA
>NZ_CABTML010000021.1:0-18424 GCF_902485895.1 uncultured Anaerobiospirillum sp.
AGATATGCCTGTCAGTGTTTCAGAAGATTTAGAGGAAGTGCCGGAGATATAGCTATAGTAACAGAGGTTACCTGTATCGCTCAGACTTAGATTAGCTTATAAAGCCAAAAGGGGCGCAGCATGCATATGCTGCAGCCCCTCATCAGGCCAGTATGCCTAGCTCCCTAGATCTATAAAAAACATTGACCAAAGGAGACAGATGCAAGACATGCAATCAGTCAATAGGCATGCTCTGGCCTCTGTACCAATCATCCATCATCACGACCTCAATCAAATCGGCTTTGTGCCAATCAAGTAGCCACACGAACTGCACCAAAGCGTTGTCTGTAGCAATCAAGTAGCCATACGTACACCTTTCATCTGTTTTGCCAACTCGTAATGTATGAAAAGACCTAAGTTAGGGAGCTGCTAGATAGCGAGTTCAAGATGCTATTCTGGGTATCGGTGCGATTTGATTGATGGCGAGCATACAGTGAGAATAGGCTGCTGCTTAAAAGCGAAGAGCAATTAACAGGAAGAATGGGAAGTATAAAAGAGTAGGGAATAGTGGGGAGATTTTTGGCGTGTCAAAGCGCGCCCTGAAAAGGGCGCAAAACACACAGATTAATTGGTAACAAGAAACAAAAAGCACAGAAGATGCTTTGGTAACTTGTTGAAGTTGGGAGGCAATGCCTCGAAACCGTTTCATCATGCAAATAACATCATTGGTTAAGTGCAGATGAGATTGTGCTCAACAGAAAACGGCTGAGTCGTTTCGTACTTGAGCAAGCAGACTAAAGTGCATGTCAGAAGCTAGGTTTAATAACTTAGCTTTTGTTGAACTTATGAGTCTGCAAATCTAGGCTGGGGTTGCTGTGACAGCTGCCTAGTGAAACTTGAGGCCTATAAGTAAGCTACTTAAGCAAGTCAGATGATCTCTTGCGCTGCTGCTAAGTGCAGTGGATTGTGACGATCAGTACATCTAACGTACAGTGGATCATGATGCGCAGTACATAATGACTTACAGCAAATCATGACTAAAGGTAATCTTACTTTGCCTGAAAGAGTTGCTTTTAAGTAAGCACTGCATGAGCTGCAGTTTTAATTTTGTGCTTTCCAAAAAGCAAAAAAGAAAGGGGAGAACGAGCTCCCCTTCCTTTTATTTGTTTACTTGCTAATGCAAGTTACAAACGATTACTTGCCTGAGTCAGCGATAGAACGGATTAACTCAAGAACCTTGTTGGAGTAACCGATTTCGTTGTCGTACCAAGATACTAACTTAACGAAGTTGTCGGTTAAAGCAATACCAGCCTTCTCGTCGAAGATAGAGGTGTGGGTGTTGCCTAAGAAGTCTGAAGAAACAACTTCATCAGCGGTGTAAGCTAATACACCCTTCATTGAGGTCTCAGAAGCTTCCTTTAAGCACTCGCAGATCTCGGAGTACTTAGCGCCCTTCTTTAAGGTAACGGTTAAGTCAACTACGGAAACGTCAGCGGTAGGAACACGGAAAGCCATGCCGGTTAACTTGCCAGATAACTCTGGGATAACCTTACCTACAGCCTTAGCAGCACCGGTTGAGGATGGGATGATGTTCTGAGAAGCACCACGGCCGCCGCGCCAATCCTTTAAGGATGGGCCGTCAACAGTACGCTGGGTAGCGGTAGTTGAGTGAACGGTGGTCATTAAGCCTAAATCGATACCGAAGTTATCGTTGATAACCTTAGCTAAAGGAGCTAAGCAGTTGGTGGTGCAAGAAGCGTTGGAAACGATGTCCTGGCCAGCGTAATCCTTGTCGTTTACGCCAACAACGAACATTGGGGTTGAGTCCTTGGAAGGAGCTGACATAACAACGCGCTTTGCGCCGGCTTCGATGTGCTTACGTGCCTTCTCGTCGGTTAAGAATAAGCCAGTTGACTCAACAACGTACTCAGCGCCGATATCGCCCCACTTTAACTGTGCAGGGTCACGCTCAGCGGTAACACGAACTACGTTGCCGTTAACAACTAAGTTGCCGTCCTGTACGTCAACGGTGCCCTTGAAAGCGCCGTGCATGGTGTCGTACTTGAGCATGTAAGCCATGTACTCAGGTGGGAGTAAGTCGTTAATACCTACAACCTGGATACCGAGCTCTGGGCGGTAGATGGAAGCACGGAAAACGAAACGACCGATACGGCCAAAACCGTTAATACCAACTTTAATCATTGTTAGTCACCTAAATCTGTGTGGTTACTAGAAAATGTGATTACTAATATACGCTGCTTTTTAAGATTTTCAAGATGCAAAGAATTTTCAATAGAGCTTGATCTTGTCAATACATCTTTGCAATTTTCATAAATCCAACTTTTTAAGCAGCTAAAAGGGGGATATATATGAGCTTTATTACAATGGCTGTGAGTGGCAGCGAGACTAGATACTATTAGTTAGTATCTTAATCTTGTACGACGACCGTATGCCGTGATTTGATGTAAATGAGCCACTTTTACAAATTTTGTAATAATCCAGGCCTGGTTTTGCACTCATTTTGCGGTTTAAGACTGCAAAATTTTGCAGTCGTTTCGCAATGTTCATTGATATGAGCAAAACCATAGACTTTCTTTAACGCATCGGCCCTGTATCGGACTTTGTATTAGTCTCCATTCAAATGCGCATATAAATGCCAACTTTTGCCGTTGACTCAACTCTTTGCTAAGACTTTGTGGTAGATCGCAAATTTGCCATATTTTTGCTTGTTTACCGCAATTAATTGTCATCAATACCCTCTTGCACCAAAGTAGATGCAAATTTGCACCTGTATAAGCATGAAAAAGTGCCATTACCTCATTAGTAGTAAATGAAGATGCTTATATTCAATAGCGCTATATTGAGTTGCAGCCATAGCTCTCTCTCTCTCTCTCTAGTAAGTAGCTAGGAAACTTTAGAGCGCTGTTTTGCCTTGCCATTCCACCACATAGTTTATGTAGAGATCTGTTTAGTTTTATCCATTTAGTTGTTTCTTAGTTTGGGCCTCGTGTCCTATCTAGTTTCCTATCTAGTTTCCTATCTAGATTCCTATTTATATGGTGAGATATGGCTCTTTGTATTTTGGTTTTGGCAGTTTGCTTGACTGGTTTGTTGGTTTTTCTGACTTTATTTGCTGTGTTGAGGTGCAAATTTCGGATTTTGTGCGTGTAGATGATGAAAAGTTTGATGCAATGCAATGCGGAAAGTTTGTCGATGCGTTAGCATGTAGCATAAGTGTCTATACTCATCATTGTTGCTTAACTATTGTGTTTTTTATACTTAAGGTTTGGATAGATGATGAGGATGCTCAATCCACTTGTTTTAGAGGCATTAGGCCTCTAGCAAAAGACTGTCTGAGGGTTGTCTTTTGCAAGAGGGCTAAGCCGTGGTGTTTTTAGATGATTGATTTAGAAAACTTTGCAGACCGAATGGGCATTGCCCGTGATTATGTCGATTGCACTGGCAAGCCTACAATAATCTCATCAGATGCTCGTATGGCTACTCTGCAGGCCATGGGCTATGATCTGAGCGACAACGCAGCTCTTGAAGAGCGTGCACTTAAAGAGGAGCTCTTGCCATATCAGGAGATCTTAGATCCTGTATGCGTGATTCGTGAAGGCGAGCGTCCTTTCATTTATATGCGCACTCCAGAAAATCTCTCTGAGGCTGCACAACTTACTTGGAATTTAGTCCTCGAAGACGGTACAGAGTATTGCGACACTGTGCCTTTAGAGGAAATTGAGATTGCTGATTACATTACAGTGCAAGACCGTACTTACGACATCCGTCGTATCATCTTGCCTGATGTACTGCCACGCAAGGTAACCCTGCCTTGGGGCTATCACACTTTCTCTGTACAGATTAAAGATGGTGTAACTGTTAAGGACTCGATCAAGCAGTCTTTAATTGCAACTCCACTGCGCTGCTATGTACCTGATGAGATGAAGTCAGGTAAAAAGCTGTGGGGTGCCTCTATTCAGCTGTACTCTATTCGCTCTCGTCATAACTGGGGCGTGGGTGATTTCCATGATCTTAAGAGCGTACTTAAGATGGTTCATGATCGTGGTGGTCACTTTGTGGGCTTAAACCCACTGCATGCAGGCTATCCAGCTAATCCTGATCCTGACATGGTCAGCCCTTACTCTCCATCTTCACGTCGCTGGCTTAATATCATTTATATTGCTGTTAATGATATTCCTGAGTACATCAACAATAAGGCAGCCCGTGATTTAGTTGAATCCCCAGCCTTTGCCAAGAAGCTGCAAGCTTTACGTGATCGCGAGTTCGTTGATTATCGTGCTGTGCTTGAGTTAAAGCTCAAGGTCTTAGAGATGATCTTTGATTCATCTCGTATGCTTGATAAGCGCACTTCACGCGGTAAGAAGTTTGTTGACTTCATGGATCAAGGCGGCGAGTCACTTTTGAATATGGCTACTTACGATGCACTGCAGCGTGAGCTTTATTCACAAGGTGAAAATGCCTGGGGCTGGAGAAAATTCCCTAAAGAGTATCAAGACTGCAACTCCACCTTTGTCTCTTTATGGCGTGAAAAGCATCAAGAGCAAGTTTACTTCTACTGCTACTTACAGTTCATTGCTGCTGAGCAGCTTGAAGAGGCTTATGCCTCAGCCAAAGAGTCAGGCATGATCTTAGGTACTTACCGCGATTTAGCTGTAGGCGTATCTGAAGGCTCATGTGACGTTTGGGCTGATACTGACAATATCTATCGTGGCGCTGCTGAGGTAGGTGCTCCACCTGATCCATTAGGCCCATTAGGCCAGTCATGGGGTCTTGCTCCAATGGAGCCGCATGCACTGCGTCGTAGCCGCTATCGTCAGCTCATTTCTTTATATCAAGCCAATATGAAGTCATGTGGTGCACTGCGTATTGACCATGCAGCAGGCCTCTATCGCTTCTGGTGGGTAGCACAAGATCACAAGCCAACTGATGGTGCCTATGTTTATAACAATATGCACGATTGGTTAGGTATCTTAGCTTTAGAGTCTCAGCGTAATAAGTGCCTCATCATTGCCGAGGACTTAGGCACCATTCCTATGGAGTTACGCGTAGCTCTTAAAGAAGTCGGTGCATACTCTTATAAGCTCTTCTTTGGCGAGCGTGCAGCTGATGGTGGCTTTATTGCTCCACAAGATTATGAGCCTCAAGCATTATCTGCATTAACCACTCACGATATGGCAACCTTAGTTGGTTGGTGGTCTCATTATGATATTGAGCTTAGCAATAAGCTTGGCATCTTCACTGATGAGATTGCACAGCGTATTTCGCAAGATCGTATGGAGGCAAAACAGCGTATTCTCGACAGCCTCCATGGCCTAGGTTCAGCAGGTGATGATGTACCTCGCCGTGCCCATGAAATCGATGAGATGACTGAGGCCTTAATCGTGGCTTTAGAAAAGCATATGTGTCGTGGTTCATGCGCCATGTTCTCATCCCAGATCGAGGACTGGATTGGTGTCTTAAAGCCAGTTAACGTTCCAGGCACCTTCCGCGAGTATCCAAACTGGCGTCGTAAGCTCACAGTTAACATTGAGGACATCGAAAAAGATAGCTTTGTCCGCTACTTAACTAATGCCATGACTGAAGCTCGCGATGAAAGACCTCATCACCTCTACTAAATAATGTCTAAGCGCCTGTGTCATCTAGGATAGAGCCAACAAATACATATCCTAAGCTTGGCAAGATGCGTAACTAGAGGTTGATACTAAAGAGACTAGTGCATTTTTGTACTGGTCTCTTTTGTTTTGTGCGCTCTAAAAATGTTGAATGAAGTAAAACCAACACCCCACATAAAGCGAAAAGATGTTGTTAGTGTGCTCAATACTAGAGCAGCAATGGCATTGAAAACATTGCCAATACGCTACCTTGCTAACACTTTTGAAAATTTGCTGCGTAAATATTGCGAGCTTGGCCACGTAACCGAGCAAGTCTTAGCGCACTGTACTTTGGTCTGTACTATAGTTATAACAGGTCAAAATATACTTTGAGACATGTAGTATCTATCGTGTTCTTTGCACTGTATATTTATCACTTTTGCACTGTTTTAAGGCTAAAAGTGGATTATATGGCGTCAAAGACATTCTCTAAGTATATTAGACATGAAAAAGTGTCATTGTAGTTATGCATATCCTTTGATGCATTTAGCTTGGTGACTATTGTGATGTGATATCTAAGCAAAGGTAGCACTGCTACGCTAAGGCGTAGCTTGAGAGGCTATGTGGCCTCATTAGCGTTTATTACTTGCCTAGATTCATCTTAAAACCGATTTCATATGACTGTGCTATAACGAGCACACCATTTGTTGCTGAGAGCTTACATAAAGTTCTTGGCGACATTTTGCCTTAGTACATTGACAATAAGAGTACTCTTTACCTTAGAGGCAATTGCATACTTCACGGTTGGGCGTGGACACATAAGCTCCATCAAGAGCTTAGCTTTGATTTTACGCCACTGGGCTTGTTGTTAAGAGAATAAGGCGCTGATTGTTCTGACCTGTATACGTGTTAAGGTCAGATACTGCAGATAGGTTTGTTGCGCAGCTTAGTTTGCGCTCTATAAACTTGGTCAAAACTACTGTAGCTAAAAGCATGGTTTTAAAGGTACCTTGGGCTTTTAGTTTCTAGTGGTTAGGTAGATAGGTATCTTTAGCCTAGCTGTTACGAGCTTGAGACCAGTTTTTCTAACCTATCGCAATGTTAAGGAGCTTGAGAATGCTTATTGATGAACTCAACAGTGCACGTCTTGCTAAGCCTTTTGAAGTATTAGGCTTGCAACCAAACCCTAATGGTAACGGCTTTGTTCTCAGAGCTTGGTTGCCAGGTGCAAAGTCTTGCCGTGCTTTAACTTTAAGGGGCAAGGAGGAAATCTGTGTACTCAATGTCATCAATCCAGATGGCCTGTTTGAGAAGGTCCTGGAAGATGTCAAGGCTCCTTTCCACTATGTATTTGAAGTAGTCTACAACGACTCTAAGATCGAAATTGTAGACCCATATCAGTTCCGCGATGAGGCTTTCTACGGTCTTAACACCATGTACGAAAGCCCTGAGAACATCTATAAGACTTTAGGCGCTCAGTTAATTGAGTTAGAAGTTGATGGCGTCAAGGTAAAGGGTACTAAGTTTGCCGTTTATGCACCTTCTGCAACTTCTGTAGCTGTAATCGGCGACTTCAACTTCTGGGATGGCCGTCGTCACCCAATGGCTCGCTCCTTACTTGGCCACTGGGTATTATTCGTACCTGATTTAGGTGCAGGCCAGCGCTATAAATTTGAAATCAAGGATAATAACGGCAATCGCCTGCCTCACAAGGCTGACCCTGTTGGTTTCTACCACGAGCAGTATCCATCCTTTGCTTCTATCATTTCCGATCAGACTACTTACGAGTGGCATGATCAGGAGTGGCAAAAGTCTCAGCAGTGTGACAAGCTCTCTCGCCCAATGTCCATCTACGAGGTGCACTTAGCATCTTGGAAGCGTAAGGCTGACGGTTCTTCTTTAAATTACCGTGAGCTTGCCAAGGAGCTTGTAGATTACTGTAAGGAAATGGGCTATACCCACATTGAGCTGCTACCTGTAATGGAATATCCATTCTCTGGCTCATGGGGTTATCAGCCAACTGGTCTGTTTGCTCCAACCTCACGCTTTGGCGGCATCGATGACTTTAAGTTCTTCGTTGACACCTGCCACCGTAACAATATCGGTGTGATTTTAGATTGGGTTCCTGCTCACTTCCCAACTGATGCTCACGGCTTAGCTCGCTTTGACGGCACTCCAGTTTATGAGTACGAAGATCCACGTCGTGGTTGGCACCCAGATTGGAACTCCTTAATCTACGACTTTGGCCGTGATACTGTACGTAACTTCTTAGTAGCCTCAGCCTTAATTTGGCTTGATTACTACCACATTGACGGCCTGCGTGTAGACGCTGTTGCTTCTATGCTTTACTGGGATTACTCACGTAAGGATGGTGAGTGGATTCCTAACGTTAACGGCGGTAACATCAACTACGAAGCTGTTTCTTTCTTAAAGTGGTTTAACGAGACTGTTTACGCTAAGTATCCAGGTGCAGTTACCATCGCTGAAGAGTCCACCGCCTTTACCGGCGTTTCCCGTCCTACTTACACTGGCGGCTTAGGCTTCGGCTTTAAGTGGAACATGGGTTGGATGCACGATAGCCTTGAGTACATGGCGCAGGATCCATACTTTAGAAAGTACCATCATGGCGAAATGTCATTCTCCATGATCTACGCTTACAACGAGAACTTCATCCTCTCTATTTCTCACGATGAGGTAACTCATGGTAAGCACTCCATGCTCTACAAGATGCCAGGTGACGAGTGGCAGCAGGCAGCAAATCTGCGCTCATTCTTAGCTTACCAGTACGGCCATCCAGGCAAGGTGCTCAACTTCATGGGTACTGAAATTGCCCAGGGCAACGAGTGGAACCATGATGCCGGCTTAGATTGGTGGTTACTCCAGTACGACAAGCATAAGGGTGTACAGGCCTTAGTTAAGGACTTAAACCACTTCTATCAGCAAAACGAAGTACTGTGGGCTAACGATTACGATCCTGACTGCTTCCGCTGGCTCGACGTATCTGATGCTGAGCACTCTGTATTTGCAATGCTGCGTACTCTGCCTGAAAAGGGTGGCAACGCTGCTAAGAGCGGCAATGTGAAGGATGAGATCATGATGGTCTCCAACTTCACTCCAGTTCCATATGTTGCTTATCGTCTTGGTGTACCACGTCCTGGTACTTACAAGGTGGTATTTAACACTGATGACAAGAAGTACTGGGGCTCAGGCTACTCAACAGGCCCAGAGAGCATGGTAGCTTCCAATATCTCATGGCAAGGTCAGTACCACTCCTTAGTGCTTGATCTGCCACCTTTAGCTACTGTCTTCATCAAGCGTGTTGGTGATTAATCAGATCTAGCACATCTCATCGCTTTTAGTTATGGATAATGCAGCTTAATAAGCTGCAAAATAGCCCAGCCTAGTGCTGGGCTTTGTCATTTTGGCCTGTAGCAAATTATTAAGATACAGGGGCCTCTTGTTGTTTGCCTGTAAGAGCTATTTTGTTTGCCTCTTAATCCCTTGGTTCTTTGCCTCTTAATACCTTTGTTGTTTGGCAGGCGGGGACTCTTTTGGCTTTTACAAATGTGTTTGGGGTTGGTTTGCTTTTGTGGCTTTGGATGCAAGAGATTGTTACTTAATGTGCCGCTTTGCTAGCTTGGTTGTGTACACATTTGGCGCGTAGGCAGCTTATGAGGCCGTCAAATTCATTTATCTATGTGATCTATATCGATTATGTATCACCAGTTTGCATTGTTAATGAGCCGATGGCGCGTCATTGCAGCATAATACTAACAAGGATTTGGTATGTTTTAATACTTGGTGGCTTTAGGTGCCTCGCACCACTTAAAACCATGGAGGTAGTGTTTAAGATGCGTTCCTTTAACGCAGCACTAAAACTTACTGTGGTAACAAAGCTCAAGTGCCATTGTTGAAAAACTTATAGAGGACTAGTTCTACTGTTCCCAAGTTAAGTTTCATGTTTTGATCTGTCAGCCCTCTTGATGGGCATATCTTGTTGCTACAAAGCGAGTTGTGTAGCTTTAAGATAAAGTAGTGAAAGTATGAGCACCTTAACTTTAGTACATGGATGCGCCTTGATATGCTCATTTATGCTCTGGGGATTGGCAGGTTATTAGATTGCTCTTTAAGTGCTTTCATAAGGAGCGATGAATGCTCGAGTTTGTATCTGAAGATCGAATGCGTCAAACTGGACTAGGAGCAACTTTATATGATGATGGTTGCTACTTTAGTATCTGGGCACCTGATGCAGCTGAAGTTGTAGTTCACTTATACAGCAAAAAAGAAGTAAAGCTTGGATCTTTTCCGCTAGGTCAACAGAAAGGCGGTGTTTGGTATGGCTTTATCAAAGGTGCTAAGGCCGGAGACTGCTATGCCTTGGAAACTAGAGGCACAAATGATCCTAATCAGGGCTTTTACTTTAAAGAGGGTCGTTATTTAGTCGACCCATATGCTAAGTTGCTCACTAAGCCGTTTAACTACGATGAGGATATGTATCTCAATCACTCCGAGGAATTTATTCCAAAGGCAGTGATTGTTGGTAACGATGACTTTAACTGGGAAGGTGTTAAGAAAGTCTTCCGTGATCGTGCTGACGTAATCTTGTATGAAGCTCACGTCAGGGGCATGACTAAGCTCAAAGAAGAAGTTCCGCTTAATCACAGAGGCACTTACTTAGGTATGTGCCATGAGAGCGTGATTGAGCACTTAAAGCGTTTAGGCATTACTACTGTTCAGTTAATGCCTGTCGCTGCCTCTATGAGTGAGCCATTTTTAGTTAAACGCGGCTTAAAGAATTACTGGGGCTACAATCCAGTATGCTTCATGGCTCCAAATCCAGAGTATGCTTGTGATCCGCTCAATGCGATCAACGAGTTTAAGACCATGGTTAAGACTTTCCACAAAAACGGTATTGCCGTGATTTTGGATGTGGTGTTTAACCATACTGCAGAGGCAGGTATTGATGGTCCGGTGCTTAGCTACAAGGGCTTAGATGCTCGTAACTACTATGCCTATGAGCCGAAGCAAGATCGCTCATTAGATTATGCAAACTATATCAATGCTACAGGTTGCGGTAACTCATTTAATGCCGACAGCATAATCTCAACTCGTCTTATCATTGACAGCCTTAAGTATTGGCTCAATGAGATGCGCGTCGATGGCTTCCGCTTTGATCTAGCCGTAACCATCTGTCGTGAGTCGCATGCCGGCTCATACTATGCCTTCGACTCAAACTGCGGCTTCTTTAAGGCATGCTTTGCTAATGAAGAAATTCAGCATGCTCTCATGGTGGCTGAGCCTTGGGATCCAGGCTTAGGCGGCTATCACTTAGGCGGCTTCCCTCGCGGTTGGTCAGAGCAAAACGATCGCTATAGAGATGCAGTTCGTAAGTTCTGGCGTGGTGATCGCGGCTTACTTGGTGAGCTTGCAACTCGCATCTTAGGCTCGCGTGATGTCTTTGCTAAGGGCCAACGCTCTATCAATGCCTCAGTAAACTACATTACTTACCATGATGGCTTCACGCTTGAGGACTTAGTGTCCTATAACTTCAAGCACAACGAGCTCAATCAAGACAATAACTCAGACGGTACTAACGAAAACTACTCTTACAACTGTGGAGAAGAGGGTGTAAGCCGTGATCCTGAGGTGATTAAGCGTCGTTGGCAGATGAAGCGTAACCTCATGGCTACTCTCATCATATCTCAAGGTATTCCTCACTTCTTAGGCGGTGATGAGCTGAGCCGTACTCAGCTTGGTAATAACAACTCTTATTGCCAAGACAATGATTTAAATTACTATCATTGGAATATCTCACAAGAGCAACGTTACTTCCTTGATTACTTGTGCAAGCTGATGCGAGTGCTTAATACCTCTCGTGTGCTCAAAGAAATTAACCTCTTTGATGACTTCTTCTACAAGTTTGAGAATGACTATATTGCTAAGTGGAGAAAGTCCAACGGTACGCTGTTGTCTGATGCCGATTGGCACTCAACTGAGATTAACCACTTCTGCCTGTATGTGGGTGATCGCAATAACAAGGGCGAACGTTGGTGTCTGATCGTTAACAACGAAGATAAGGACTTAATGTTCCGTCTGCCAAGTATTTTCCATGATCGCTACTGGTCTGCAGTGATCGACTCATCAGAAGTTGATGGCGAGCCTCGTAGATACTCTAACGAGTCTGGTCTTGAAAACATGGTGGCAGCGCATAGCGTTAAGATCATGCGTATGGAGACTGTACAGACCTCCAAGCTGCTCACCGAGGAAGCTCTTGACGAGCTGGCCGATTCCAACATGCTGCAAAAGTACACTCGTGGAAATACTCGTTTCCAATACTAAGAGTGCAATAGCCTTGCTTCTAGCCAAGCTCACAGCACTGTTCAAAGCAAGCTAATCTAATGCAGCCAGCAACAAGCTGCAGTCAAAAGCTGGCAACAGCAAGTAGCATGGCAACACGCTAGCGACCCATTCAAATGGTCTCTAGCACACTTTCAAATCTAAACTAGGCTTTCACAGCTACATCAAGCCACTTAGCTAGACATAAGTTCTAACTAAGTGGCTTTTTCATTTTATGAGCCATAAGCCATAAGCCATAAGGCAAAGCTTAGTTAAACAACACCATCACGATGATGGCAAAGCGGCAGAACACACGACAAACCTTAAGTTACACTCCTTTGGCCTAGATGAAGATTAAGCTGCGCTCCATTGGTCTAGAATAAGATTGAGTTCCTCTCGCTGTGTTTAGCGCCACGCTTCTTGTTACTAATGACGTTGATGGTCTTGTTTTCCCACAAAATGGCCGTTTGCATATTGGTGCGGTATAATGGAGCGCTTTTTAGAGCAAAGTTCACCCTGAGGCTAATGGTTTTAGTCCTTTGGTTGAGCATGCTTTTGACAAATGCCGAGAGGCATCTAATTAACAGGGCATTGCAATGAGCAGTAGATCTTCATCCTCAAATTCATTTAGCTCTTTTTCAGATCTAAAGGATTTACAAGCGCAACTGCGTAGACAAAATGCAGACTTAGCACAAGCTAAGGCTGATGCCATCATTGTGAAAGATGGTCAGGAGTCTACTAACAAGCTCAAGCAAAAAGCAGCAAGTTTAGCTAAGTTCACCTCAGCAGCTGAAAACGCCCTTAAGGCAAAAGCTTTAGAGGCTCAAAGTGCCAACCATTCTGTTTTAGCCGCAAGCGACAACGATAATGCTCGCGCCACTAACAGCCATGTTCAAAAACAAGATCGCCGTGATCGTTTACAGAGAGCTGATCGTGCTGAGCGCTCTAATGATGGCAATCGCAACGAGCGAGGAGAGCGCACTAATCACCATGAACAAGGTGAGCGTACTAATCGCGCTGAGCGTGGCTCAAATCGCCGTGAGCGCAATGATGGCAGCAAGAATCGTAATCGCTCTAGTGATCGTAATAAGAACGATACTGAGCAACAGCGTTTAGATCGTGCTTTAAACCGTCTGCAGCGTAAAGCTATGGACTTAAACGAGCACGCCCAAAAAGATCAAGAACGTCAGGTTGCTAACAAGTCTGAGCGCGATAGTAAAGATCGCAAGGCCTCCTATAAAAACCAAGCTCAGCAAAGATCACGCAGCAACCATGAAGAGCGCAAAGATCACAAGCGCCCTCGTCAGGATCATGAGTCAAAGAACAAGCATGAGCGTAATGCCAAGATTACGAAAGAAAAGAAGGGCGCTAAAAAAGCTCCACTTTTAGATGGTAAATACTTTGATCTTGATGCTCTCAAATTAGTTCGAGAGCATCAGGACAATATGTCCTACCAATCTCGTCGTCTTGCCTATCGCAAACTTACTGATTTAGATCAGGCCATCTTAGCTTTGATGCAGTCTTTGTTTGATGATGCATCCACTGGTGCAGCTCCAAGCGCAGCAGCAGTTAATCATGCCACAGCGTCAGCCTCTCCAACTCAAGCAGCTGCCATTGCTTCAGATACCAATAGTGCTGATACAGCTGCAGCTAATGAGGCAGCGGGTGCTGCTGCGGGTGCTGCTGGTGCGGCGGCGGGTGCTGGTGCGGCAGTCGGCTCTGCTGCCGTGGGTGTAGATAAGCGTGAGCTGCTTAAGGATGTACTTGCAAGTGAGGAGATTGTCCTTAAGCGTGAGGAGCTTAAGGAGTGGGTTGAAAGTGAGGTTGCGTCACTAAAGGCCCGTGGTGACAATGTTCCAAAGCTTGAGTATCCAGAGTCCTTACCAGTATCTCAGCGTCGTGAAGAGATCGTGAAGGCCATTAAGGAAAATCAGGTAGTTATCATCGCCGGTGAAACTGGTTCTGGTAAGACCACGCAGATTCCTAAGATGTGTTTAGAGGCTGGCTTTGGTATCAAGGGCTTAATTGGTCATACTCAGCCACGTCGCTTAGCCGCACGTGCTGTGGCCTCCCGTATTGCCGAAGAGCTGCATGAGCAATTAGGTAAGAGCGTCTCATACAAGGTACGTTTTACTGACATTAGCTCACCTGAGGCCTATATCAAGTTAATGACCGACGGTATCTTGCTCTCTGAGCTTGCTTCTGATCGTCAGTTACTTAGCTATGATGTCATCATCATCGACGAAGCCCACGAAAGATCGCTCAACATCGATTTCTTACTGGGTTATTTAAAGACACTGCTTATTCGTCGTCCTGAGCTTAAGCTCATCATCACTTCTGCAACTATTGATGTGGAGCGTTTCTCTGAACACTTTGGAGGTGCTCCAATTATCGAGGTTTCAGGTCGTACTTATCCTGTAGAAGTTGTGTATATGCCTTTAATGGAAGATCACAAGGGCGTATATATTGAGCAACATGATGGCACTGGTCATTATGAGCGTGATTACTCAGACAATGGCTTTGAGACAGGATCAGAGGAGCGCAATGCTCAGATTGATGCCATGCTTGCTGACAACGGTCCTGGTGCGTGGTCTGACTATCAGCATGCTGGTGGTGCCATGGCTCAATTGCGTATGGCTGCCAATAGCTTAAAGTCATCAAACAGCATCAAAACTGCAGCAGGGGCAAATACTTCAGGTGCTAAGAGCACTTCACTTACTGCAGGTGCTAAGAGCACTGCACTAAAGAGTGCTACAGCTTTACGTAATGTACGTAATGATGGCGATGAGCAAGATATTCCAGATACCTTAGATATTAGACAGGGTATCTTGCAGGCAGTTCATTACCTCATGGCTCGTGGTAGAGGCGATATCTTAGTCTTCTTACCTGGTGAGCGTGATATTTTAGAAATCTCACAGTTCTTACGTAAAGCAGGACTAAAAGATACCGAGATTGTTCCTTTGTATGCTCGTTTAGCTGCATCTGAGCAAAACAAAATCTTTACTGAGCATACTGGTGTACGCATTGTTCTTTCTACTAACGTAGCTGAAACCTCTTTAACCGTACCTGGTATCAAATACGTTATTGATCCAGGCTTAGCTCGTATCTCACGTTATTCCTCACGTACTAAAGTACAGCGTCTGCCAATTGAGCGCGTCTCTCAAGCAAGTGCAAATCAGCGTAAGGGTCGCTGCGGTCGTGTGAGTGATGGTATCTGTGTACGTCTGTACTCAAAGGATGATTTTGATAGCCGTCCACAGTTTACTGATCCTGAAATTCTGCGTACCAATTTAGCTTCGGTATTGCTGCAGATGGCCTCTTTACGCTTAGGTAGAGTAGAGAGCTTCCCATTTATTGATGCTCCACAGCAACGTCAGGTAAGCGACGGTTTACGTCTGCTTGATGAACTTGGTGCTACTGTGATTGGCAAGGGTAATTTTGGTCCAGATGGTGAGCAGTTACAGCTCACACAAGTTGGCCGTACCTTATCAAGACTGCCATGCGATCCACGCTTAGGTCGTATGATTATTGAGGCATCTAAATATCGTGCTCTCTCTGAGGTGTTAGTTATTGTCTCAGCTCTTGCGGTCATGGATCCACGCGAGTATCCAATTGACAAGAAAGAGGCAGCAACTCAGTATCACAAGCGCTTCTTTGATGAAAAGTCTGACTTCCTCTCTTACCTCAAGCTTTACGAGTATATTCGTGAGTTACAAGGTTCGCTTAGCAACTCTGCTATGCGCCGTCAGCTCAAGCAAGAGTTCATCTCATTCTTACGCGTCCGTGAGTGGTTAGATGTACACCGTCAGTTAAGAGCATCTGCCCAAATGCTAGGCCTTAACTTCAATGACGAGAAAGCTGAGTATGAAGCCATTCATAGATCGCTGATTGCTGGTTTATTAAGCCACATTGGTATGGTTGAGCCTAATGGCAATAACTATATCGGTGCGCGTGGTACTAAGTTCTTAATTTTCCCAGGCTCTCCAATTGCCAAGAAGCCACCAAAGTGGCTTTGTGCTGCTGAGCTTGCTGAGACTACTCGTCTATTTGCTCGAACAGTTGCGGCTATTGATCCAGGCTATGCCGAAGCTGCAGCTCCGCATTTAATTAAGAATAGCTATAACGAGCCACATTGGTCTAAGAAGAATGGCTGTGTGATGGCTTATCTGACCCGTAGTATCTACGGTCTGCCAATTGTGCAAAAGCGTTTAGTACAGTATCAGGATATTGATCCAAAACTCTGTCATGAGCTGATGATTCGTGATGGTTTTGTTGAGGGCAATATAGATTGCAACCATCGTTTCTATAAGCACAACCTATCGCTGATTGACGATGTAGAGTACCTTGAGGACAAAGTTAGACGTCGTGATCTCTTAGTAGATGCCTCATCATTAGAGCAGTTCTATGCAGAGCGCATCCCAAGCGATATTTGCAATATTCGCGACTTTGACAAGTGGTGGCGCACTAAGTCTAAAGAAGATCCACACTTCTTAGACTTTAGCTACGAGACTATCTCACGTACTGACATCATGAGCATTGAAGACAAGCTCTATCCTGAGTTCTGGTCTCAAGGTTCCATGCGTTTTAAGTTAAGCTACGTCTTCGATATTGGCTCTGATCGTGACGGTGTTACAGTACATATCCCAATTACTGTATTAAATCAGGTCAAAGCTGATGCCTTCTTATGGCAAATTGACGGCTTACGTCAGGAGCTTTTTGCCTCCTTGATTCGTTCACTGCCAAAGAGATTACGCCGTAATCTCATTCCGGCACCTGAGTATGCTAAGGCATTAGAAGATAGCTTACGTCCATACTTTATGAGCTTTATTGAGACAGATGCTTCAGGCATTTCTGCTGCATCTGTGAACAACTCTATGCATGCATCCACTAACTTAGGTGCGGGCGCTGCAGCGGCTCAAGGTGGCTTAGCAAACAACTCCTCTAACAGTGCTAAAGGCAAGAACAAGCGTGTGGTTTCTGAAAACCTCTTTGTTGCAGTAGCTCAAGAGCTTACTCGCATGGGCGGTGAGATTGTTACTGCTGAGGATTTTGATAAGAGCTTGATTGAGCCTTACTTATTCGTCAACTTCTCAGTTGAAGGTGTCGATGGTAAAGAGATGGCTTTTGGTAAGGACTTTGCCGCGCTTTCTTCAAGACTTCAAGGCAAGGCTCGTGAGGTCTTACATCAGGTAGTTAAGACTCATCAGGTTGCTCCTCCAGCTACCTCATGGGAGTATGGCACCATTAAGCGTGAGCAAGTTACTAAGCAAGGATCACTGCGTATTACAGCATATCCGGCGCTAACAGATCACGGCGATGGTGTAACTTTAGAGCTCTATGACAATCCACAGCGTCAAGAGCGTGCGATGAGAGCAGGTTCTGTTAAGCTGATTGCTTTAAGCTTAAAGACCCCAACTTCATATCTTGAGACTCATCTGCCAAATCGAGCCAAGCTCTCCATGTACTATCAGCCACTTGGCTCTATCAAAGAACTGATCTTTGATTTGATGTTGTGTGCGATTAGCAACATCATGGAGCGCAATGGTGGTGTGCCTTGGGATGAGGATAACTTTAACCGCATTCGCGAGATTGTTCGCGGTGAGCTTAATGATGAGGCTTTAGCTGTTGCCAATGTAGTAGAACAAAGCTTAGTTAAGGCTCATGAGTTAAAGCGTCTATTAAAGGGCAATATCTCGTTTGACTTGGCAAGATCTTATGCAGACCTTAACCATCAGCTTGATAGCCTTATTTATAAGGGCTTTATTTCCGATTGTGGTCCTGAGCACTTAAAGGAAATGCCTCGCTACTTACAGGCTGCCTTAGAGCGTGTTCAAAGACTCAATCGCGATGTGGTGCGCGATCAGATGTACATGCGTACTCTCGAGAACTTAGATGACGAGTATGAGAAAGTAGTTAAGTCATACCATACTGACTTACTGCCACCTCCACTTAAGGATGTACGTTGGATGATTGAGGAGCTCCGTGTTTCTTACTTTGCTCAGCATCTTGGTGTTATCGGCCCAATTTCCGATAAGCGTATCTACACCGAGTTGCAGCGCATTCAGAAGGAATACCCACCGCACAAATAGCTAAAGGTAGACTAAGCCCACAACTAGACTTAAGCACAAGGCATAATTAAGCCCAAGGAGACTTAAGCCCAAAGTAGACTTAAGTCCAGATGTAGAACTAAGCTACCAAAAGAGCTATACAGCTAAATAACCATGTCCACCATCAGCACTTGTTAGCGTAGCAAGCGCTGCATTAATGCAAAACGATGGCTGATGGTGAAAGTTGATATAAAAAAGGCCTGTCAGTTGTGTACTGCAGGCCTTTTTAATGATTATTGTCCAAGCAGCAAGTGCTTGGCGATAGAGGTCTCTGACATTGGGGAGTTGCCTAAGTAATTAAGAAACAGCCTATTAATCGCATTCAATATGAAAACAGGATGCTCGAATAGTATGTATTTTAAGTATGTAATGGTAACGTTCTGCGCTCAA
>NZ_CABTML010000022.1:0-38305 GCF_902485895.1 uncultured Anaerobiospirillum sp.
ACAATCTGTTTTTGGAGTTCCTCCTTAGTTCAGTCGGTAGAACGGCGGACTGTTAATCCGTATGTCGCTGGTTCAAGTCCAGTAGGAGGAGCCAAAACAACCCCATCAAGAATCAGCCTCGAGCTGATTTTTTCGTTTCTGCGCCCTGCAAAATTCTTTTCCACTCATTAATCCTTACATAACCATCCTTTAAAAGCCTTGTATACAAAGCCCTTAAGCCGTTTTGTATCCGCTCTAAGCAAGCAACTAATAACTTTCGTCCAAAGCTATTACTTAACAGCTGTTCTCGCCTCTCCTAAATTCCAAGCCATTATTTGCCTGAGACGTATAGATAGGATTGGCGGCTCATGTTTGCTTTGAGGGTAGGTATTTTGTGTGTATGCCTAAAACAAAACAGGCCGCTTAGGCGACCAGTTTTGCTTGTGTATGCTTATTTGCTTGTGAATGGCATGCTTAATTGCCCTGCTAGTACTCTTTGCCGGCGCGGCGCAGCATTCTGCGGCGAGCATAGTAGATAGCAGTAGCAATAGCACCTAAGAAGGCAAGTGCAGCCTGGAAGAAGAAAGCAGTGTCTAAGGTGCCAGTTTGATTGAATAAGTAGCCTGCCATGATAGGAACTGCAGTCATACCAATGGCAAACATCGACTGGAAGATACTAAGCGCAGTAGAGCGACGATACGCCTCAATCTGACTAATGGCCTCAGCAGAGCACCAGGAGAACACCATACCGCCAGTAGAGCCAAGCAGAACTTGAATTGGAATGAGCATGTATACATTCTCAAGGCTAACCATCAAGATGCAGTACATGGCCATGCAAATCTGCGATAAGGTCATTAAGATACCTGGGCCTATACGTAGTGCAATTCTGGTTGAGGAGAGGAAGCATGAGGCTGCGTATGATCCAGTCATGGTCATAGTCATGATGCCAATCTGCCAAGGAGCTGCACCTAAGGAGTTGGCCACCTCATTGGAAAAAGACATGGCTGTGCCCATTAAAATGCCTTGCTGTATCACCGCGATGACAGAGAAGAACCATAGGCGCTTGTTCTTAACAACCTCAAGAAGATTACGTACTTTAGGCTTTACCTTATTAGGCTCATCTTTTTCTTTAAGGGTAATGGCTACTAAGGTTGCACTACTACCGCCAATTACTGAGAGCAGGCACATCATGAACATACCAAAGTGTTCATATAAGGTAGCAGAGGCAAAGAATCCGAGTAAGATGCCAATGTTGCATGCGGCCAGCACATAGCCCATGCCTCTGGCTAAATTATCTTTAGTCAGGTTCTTAGTGTGGAAGAGAATAAAGCACATCCAGCCTGAGCAGGCAAAGCCGGAAATGATGTTGGCAATCAAGAAACCAACGCCATCAGGCCTATATAAACGTATAACTGAAGCAAGAGCTGCAGTAAAACAGCTAAAGACAATCAGCGGTTTATACATGCCAATTCTGTCGGAGAAAATGCCGACAAACAGTCGTGTAAAGAAAGGTACAGCGCCGTAGAAGCCTACTACCATGCCCACAAAATCAGCACTGACCTTCTGTGCAAGTAGGTATGGGGTTTGATATGGGACGTAGATGTACTGTGTGAACCAGAAAAGACTGATCACAACCAAGATGCGAGCGGTTTGACTCATCTTAATTCAACTCACTAAGAGCTATATTAATAAGCTGCTTTAAGGCAGCAAGCCATGGTTATCTGGCGCTTATATATGGGATTTAAGATCGCATGAGTGCACTTTACTAATGCCCATATCTAAACTTACGAACCTCAAAGTAAGGCGTATTATACGCCTCCAAGATAAATAGCATAGTACCAAAAGGTTAACTTGGAAAACCATTTGGCATAGGTGTAAGAACTTAGATCTAGGATAGATTAATAGTGCTTTACATACCTGCTGATCGCTTGTTAAAGCATTATGGCTGAACTTTTGGGCAAGTTAAACTGAACGTTACTGTCTGGCAAGTAAAACGGAGCCTTACTGTTTGACAAGTCACACTGAACTTTACTGTTGGGCAAGTAAAACTGAGCCTTACTGTTTGACAAGTCACACTGAACGCTACTTGCAGCAATTGTGTGGGAATGGGAATTTTACAGGCGGCACAAATGAAAAAAGCCACTGCATGAGTGGCCTTTTTCCCGTGTTAGGGTGGGGAGCTCTCGCGAGCTTCCCTTGGTTGGAAATGGGTTCTTGTATGCTCAGCCGCGTTGTGGGCGAGTCTCATACGGGGCCATCAGACAATATACTGTTGGGGTTGCTGTCTGAGGCGGTTACTAACAAATGGTTCGTTATGAGGCCTTACAAGACCTCGGGTTAGTACTTTAAGTCCTTGAAAGTTGGAGCAAATGGCTCAACTGAGCCTGGGGTTATATCCAACTTTTTGAGGCTACATTAGTTGGCAGTATCTAAAACTGCAGTGCCTCGGGTGAGTGCAAAAAGTGTGTAGCAGTAGCGCTTGTTAGCTAATACAGCCCAGGGTTATGCTCTACTGCATAAGGCCTTACGGGGCCTCGGGTTACTAACTTAAACCTTTGTAGCAGAATCGTTGGCTCAACTGAGCCTGGGGTGGTTATTTCTGCTGTTTAGTAACGAACAAAAGTCCTTTGAGTTGTCAGATGCAAGAGTTTTCCTACAATCTCTTGCTAGTTCTGGGAATAGGGGGCGCTGTAGCCATGCCTCTCAAAGGCTTTTGTTATGAAAGTGAATCTGCAAATGCCCGTCGGTTACTCGTGTTTCTCTTTGTACTTGACTAACTGACGATCAACTTTGTCGATTAAGGCATCGATGGCTGCATACATGCTCTCATCCTCAGCTTCGGCATGCAGTGTACCGCCAGAAACGTTGAGGTCTGCTTTAGCGATTTGCTGGAGCTTCTCAACTGTCAGGGTAACAGCAATGGAAGTGATAACATCGCCTTTACGCTCGAGTTTGGTGAACTTCTCTGTAACATAGTCATGAAGAGCGTCTGTGACTTTAAGTCCTACACCTTGGATGTTAATCTGCATATATCTGATCCTTAACCCAACCTAGTTGGATACCGAGAGTGTGGCCGACGTCCACCGCCGTTACTGTACTATTGGTACTACGCAGTCCCAAAATAATCAATCCATAGCAGTATCAAGTAAAAGACTACGTATAACAGTGGTTCCTACTGCAAAGAAGCTAAAGAGGTTCTGTCAGAACAATTCGATAGCTGGTTACTTAACTTGACTCCCGTAGTCGCAAAACTGTTCAAAAGGAAAATATAGTCAGCGACGGTGTCAAATTAAGGGGAAGGGCTCGTCGAGGGCCCGTAAGAGAGTTGCATGACAACCTTTGATTTCATATTAACTAAATCAAAGCCTTATGGGGTCTTAAACTTAGCAAATCTTAGATGCAGATCCCGAAATGGTCTTTACGCTTTTTTCTAGGGCATGGACAAGCCTTAGGAAAACGCAGCAATCAAAAGTCATATATAAGCCAAAGACAAAAATATATGTGATCCTTGATTGATCCTGTGGTGATCTTGGTATTAATACCATCTTGTGATCTTTTGGGGCGACTTTCACTCAAATGATCCAAAGATGTTGTGGTGATCTTTTTAGTCTAGATGGGGTGCATGAGTTAAAACTCATGAGGCAGGGTATTATGCCCAAATTCTTTTTGGGGGCTATGTCCAAATTCTCTTTGGGGTTTATGCCCAAAGTAGTTTTGGGCATAGGCCCCAAAGTGCTCGTTTTTAGCTGACAATGGGGCGATGGGGAGTTGTAGTGGCGTTTCGTCTCGTGTTTCGTTTCGTCTCGTTAGTGCCGCTTTGAGTGGCGATGGTTTATACAAGACGCTTACGCTGTGAGGAAGAGCCGATACCAATAGACTCGCGGTATTTAGCGATGGTACGGCGAGCCACACAATAGCCCTTTTCTTTAAGCAGCACGGCGATCTGATTATCAGAGTATGGTCTGCGTGGATTTTCCTTTGAGATGAGTGATTTGATCTCTGCACGTATTGCAGTTGAAGAGGCTGTACCGCCACTTTCGGTGCTAACGTGAGAAGAGAAGAAGTACTTAAGCTCAAAGGTACCACGAGAGGTAAACAGATACTTTTCAGTAGTCACACGTGAGATAGTTGACTCATGCATCTCAACTTCGCGAGCGATGTCGTTAAGCACTAAAGGCTCCATACGACTCTCACCATGATCTAAGAAGGCTTTCTGATGCTGAATGATGCATTTTGAAACCTTGAGCAAGGTGTCGTTACGCTTAGCGATACTTTGAATAAACCAATTGGCCTCTTGCAGGTTGCTCTTGAAGAACTCTTTTTCACGCTCGTTGCGTGCATAGCAAGAGAGGGCTTTGTACTGTTCATTTAAACGCACGCGTGGCAGTGAGTCAGGATTAAGGACAACATCGTAATTGCCATTTTCATCTTTAACGACTAAGACATCAGGAATGATGAAATCTGACTTTTGCTTAACTGCAGTATTACCAGGGCGTGGGTTTAATGAAACGATGATCTCAATAACTTTCTTTAAGAGATCTTCTTTGATGCTTAACTGATTGCACAAGCCACGATAGTCATGGTTTGAGAGCATGTCGAGGTACTGAGAGACTACTAACTCAGCAAACAAGACCTCTTGGCTTACATTGGTCTGCATCATTTCACGAATCTGAATGAGCAGACACTCTTGTACAGTACGAGAGGCTACGCCTAATGGATCAAAGTGCTGTACGAGTTTTAGCACAATGGCCACATCTTCTTCTGTGGTATCTGGATAACGGCCGATAACTACAGAGACGATGTCCTCAAGGGATTCAGTTAAATAACCTGAGTCATCTACAGCATCAATAATAGCCTCGGCAATCTCACGATCGCGACCACGGATCTGAGAGCAGTTAAGCTGCCAAGTAAGGTGATCTCGTAAATCCTCTTCGGTTTCACCCTCATAGACAGTGTTAAGGCCAGTAATGCCGTTTTTAGAGCGTGACTTAGCAGAGACACTATCATCTCTAGCTAATGTATCGTGGTTAGATAAAGTCGAGATGGCACCAGGGTCCATCGCTGCTTCAGTTAATCTATCTGGCAGGGCAGTATTAGAAAGTGCATCATCTGCAGCTGAGAGATCAACATCTGACTCGCGATAGTCAGAGCCATAATCAAGATATTCTTGGCTAGCCTTGGATCCAGTTAGATCATAGTCTGAGTAGTCATCTTCACTACGTGAGCGAGAGTAGTCGGCGCGTGACTCACTATCTTTACCAATGAGCTCACCAGCAGAGGCAACTTCGTTGTGCTCGTTGTAGCCAGACATATCAATGTCCGCACCTTGGTAAGAGGCGTCATTACTAAATGGATCAAAGATCTCGCTATCATTGGCACGACGCTCGTTTTCTGCCATTTCGTCAAGCGAGTCCACATTAGAGTTAGCGATAGACTCATCAATCTCTAAAAGTGGATTTTTTTCGATAGTAAGCTGAATCTCCTGACGCAGATCTAGAGTCGACAATTGCAGCAGACGAATTGCTTGCTGCAGCTGTGGAGTCATAGTTAAGGTCTGTGTCTGGACTGCTCTCATTTGCAGAGATGTTTTCAAGCCAGCCATGAAAGTTTTCCTATAAAGAGAAATTCTTACCGAGGTACACTTCTTGTACCTTCTTGTTTTCAAGCACCTCTTGTGCGCTACCCTTAGCGATAATCTCGCCTGCATTTACGATGTAGGCTTTGGAGCATACATCAAGAGTTTCACGCACATTATGATCAGTGATCAATACACCGATATCTCTATTTTTAAGGTGAGTGATGATGTCCTTAATGTCAGAAATGGAGATTGGGTCAACTCCAGCAAAAGGCTCATCTAACAAGATAAATTTAGGGTTGGCAGCGAGTGCGCGGGCGATTTCTACGCGACGACGTTCACCACCAGAGAGAGCCATGCCAGCACTTTTAGCAATGTGCTCAATATGGAACTCCTCAATAAGCTCGTTGAGTCTATTTTGGCGCTCGTGCTTGTTAAGCTGCTTTTGCAGTTCAAGCACACTCATGATGTTTTCTTCTACAGTTAGCTTTCTGAAAATGGAGTTTTCCTGAGGCAGGTAGCCAAGTCCTGCTAATGCACGCTTGTGCATTGGTAAGTGGGTAATGTCCTGATCATCGATCATGACATTGCCATTTTCAGTGGAGATAATGCCCACAATGATATAGAACGAGGTGGTTTTACCTGCGCCATTTGGGCCTAAAAGACCAACAATAGAACCGCTCTCGATGGAGAGGCTTACATCATTTACAACCACGCGTCCTTTATAGGTTTTCTTAAGGTGGTTGGCCTGTAAAAGACTCATCTTGTTACCTGTTTATTGCCACGGTTAATACCGCTGCTTAATTAAAGCTCTATTCATGCAGTTGAGGGGTATAGCCAAATGGACATGTCTACCTTTGTTACAACTACTAAGATAAAAGAGCTTAAAAACTTTAACTCCAAAAACTAAGAGAAAACTTAGTCATGCAAACTGCTTTAAATTCCTAAGCTCGCTATTAGGAGTTTGCTTGGATCTTTGCTAGTTTTTTAATCCTGTAGCCACGTAAATTTCGTGTTTACAGATCTCAAGATCTAGCAAATTTAGATGCTGTTATAAGCTAGCATCTATTTTTTTACTTGTTATCTTTCTTGAAGTCAGCTGGCACAAAAGTACTCGATACTCGACCGCCTTGGCTGTTGTTGTTCACAGCACGCAGCTTTTGTGAGTTAATGTTGTACTCGATACGCTCGCCGGTCATCTTTGACTCACCTTGCCAGACTACAGCACGACCTTGCAGTATGATGCTAGTCTTTTGAGGGTAGTAGCTTAAAGTGCGGGCACGAGCCTTGATGTATTTGCCGTTATCTTGCTGTTGTTGGAAGTTAACTGGAGAACCATAGGCGATGATAGACTCTAAGTCACCATTTTCATTTCTGATGATCTCTACTTTATCAGCGGTGAGCTTAATAGAGCCTTGAGTTGCTTCTACATCACCAGAGAACACGATCTTGTTTGCCTGAAGATCAGCGCTTTGCTCAACTGATTGAACGTTGATTGACTGCTTACTATCTGTAGATAACGCATATGCATTATTGAAAGCTACAAGAGCTGCAGATGTAATCAGTATCTTACGGATTGTAGACCACATGAGGCTTGTCCTTGATTACTATGGTTTTCTTGTTCAGATCGATAACGTAATTTGATCCTGTGTTAGTAAACTTAGTGCCTTCGATACTCAGCTGCTGTTTAGAGCTGATGATCTTATTTTTAATGTCAAAGTGCACGCTCTTAGTACTAACTTGTTTGATCTCTGAGGTGTCTACATCTAAAGGACTAACGGTGACATTGCCTCGTAAATCGGCATAGTTGTCATGCACCATCACGCCCTCTTTAGCCTTGATCCTCCAGCCATTTTTGGCTGAGCCATCGTCGTTTTTATCGTAGAAAACACCATCAATACCAGTGACTTCTAAGAGCTTTTTGTTTTCATGGTATTTAAGCTCATCTGTTGTCATGGAATGGGTTATATGTCCGTCTTGATCGTAGAGCTCAGCTTTTAAGCCTTTAGAAACAAAGGTTGGGTAGAGATTGGAGATCTCTTCGTTGCTCAGTCTGCCTTTCAAGCCAGAGAAGTGATACAACAGAGCTGCTAAAACAGTCAGCATTGCAGCAATGATGATCGATCTTAAAGTAACGCCCATTAAGAATTACTTCCCATTAAATGCCAAAATCTTTGATAGCTAATACCACTCAAGGCGAGCCTACATCATTATTCTTAACTAGCAACGATTAGCCTATATAGGCTAAATCACAACAGCTAGCCAAGATAAAAACAGCGCTATGTTTAATTGAGGCAGCCTTGAAAACAGTCAAACATTCTAGCCTATTTATTCTAAAAATTGGCCCAAAATTTGCCGTGCAGGCCGCAAATTTGATCAAACTTGTGCTCATGCGCAAATATCAGTACAACTCGTCTTACAAAAGTAAGCAATATGATTGTTAATTAGCCTACGATTTAGTGTATTAGCATAATTACTGCACTATTTTGACCCATCAAATCTAGACAGGTTTGTAAAGTTAAATAGTTTAGACAGGGAAAATTAGGAAGGGCACTGCATGCCTTTAGGCACACAAGGAAAATTTAAGGCTGCACTCTTTGCTTAGATAGCAAAACAGTTGTGTGAATAGACTCAAGACGTGATTCAACCTAAACATGAGGTTGCCTCATGTTTAGGATAGATGAGTGGATTTTTGAGAGCTGTTGGTAGTGGAGTGATTGAAGTTTGTAAAGTTATTGAAGTTTGGGTCTTTATTGCGCACCCGGCTTGAAGCTAATTCCTTCCTTGGCTACTAAAGGACGGCCATCAGCGGTAATCTTGCCTTGAACCATCATAATGAGATCGCAAAACTCACGTGCAGCACCACGACCACCATCTAATGTAAGGACAATGGTAGCGATCTTCTTCATGTAGTGATAACCATCGTTAGGACATGCAGAAACAGCAGCGTTCTCAAAGAGCGGGATATCGTTGACATCATCGCCCATGACAGCTACTTCATCCTTAGAAAGATTAAGCTTCTCTAAGAGTTCTTCTAAGGCTACCTTTTTATCGGCGATACCTTGTATAACGTGCTCTATTTTGATCTCTTTGGCGCGACGCTGAGTAAGAGGAGAGTCACGTCCTGTGATAAGAGCCGTATGGATACCGGCATAGTGCAATAAGGCTATGCCCATGCCATCCTTACCATTGAATTTCTTAAGCTCGTTTTCCTGTCTATCTAAGTAAATACCACCATCAGTAATGGTGCCATCTACATCAAATACCACGAGCTTGATCTTACTGAGCTTATGAGCAACCTCAGCGCTTAAGTCCTGATAGAAGGTATGGAATACACTCTCAGTTAAACTCATACTGTCCCCTTAGAACTATGCTTGCTTATATGATTCCGGCGCGAAGCATATCGTGCATATTAAAAGCACCGATGATCTTATTGTCTTGATCTGTAACAATCATGGCGCTGATCTTCTTATCTTGCATGATGGCTAAAGCATCTGCAGCAAGACATTCAGCCTTAACACTAATACCGCCGTGGGTCATTACCTTGCTTAAATCGTCTTTTACAGAAAACTCTTTTTCTAAGGTGCGACGCAGATCGCCATCGGTGTACACGCCTACAAAGTGATTGTCTGCATCAGCTACAGCAACAATGCCGAGGTTTTTAGCAGTCATCTCTAAAAGAGCATCTTTGATAGTGACCTTATCTGAGCATAAAGGAATTTCATTGCCTGTATGCATGATGTCTTGGCAACGAACGAGGAGCTTTCTGCCTAAAGCACCGCCAGGGTGAGACATAGCAAAATCACGCTCGGTAAAGCCGCGAGCCTCTAAAAGGGCAATGGCTAGAGCATCACCAATGGCAAGCTCTGCTGTAGAACTTGAGGTTGGGGCTAGATTAAGCGGACAAGCTTCTTTGCTTACATGGGCGCTAAGAGCCACATCAGAGGCCTTAGCTAAAGAAGACTCTAAATTGCCAGAAATGGAGATCAGAGGAATTTTGCGGCGGCGCAGTAGCGGGATCATGATCTTAAGCTCGGTACCTTCGCCGGAGTTGGAGATAGCAATAACTACATCCTGATCTCCGATCATGCCTAAGTCGCCGTGAGCTGCCTCGCCGGCTTGAACAAAGAAAGCTTGCGTGCCTGTTGATGCCATGGTGGAGGCGATCTTGGTGGCAATATGACCTGATTTACCTACGCCAGTTAAGACTACCTTACCTTTGCATTTTAATAAGATGTCACATGCACGAGCAAAGTCTTCATTGATAGAAGGGACTAACTCAAGGATTGCTGCAGCTTCTTCTTGTAAAACGCGCTTGCCTGCTTGAATACATGTCTCGTGTAACATCTTTGTCTCCTAGGCATATATATGGTGATGATCCATAGCCTATAGTTATCGCTTCATAACGAACAGATTAGCAAAAAGTTTGTGCATTTAAGGTGCACAGTGCATCTTATTGATAGTCTTGTTCAGGTTATATTCTATGGTTTAGCCTTTGCACAGCAAAAGTTACATAATATAACGACTTTGCTAAGTTCTATCAGGGTTTTATTTGTTAAGCTCATGTTAACGATGAGCTTTGCAATGAGCATAACATTATAGCTGCATTTGATGCATACAGACATTAATCTAAGCTTTGCCTTTAGCATAAGTATAATTAGTAGCACAATATGCGCTCCCTGTATGGCAAGCTACATAAGTCTGTTCGTCCGTTTTATTAAACGTCAAAGAACAGCAGCTGACTGTGGTTTTGTCATAAAAATACAGGCAGTTTAAACCAAGCTTATTAAAGCCATCGCATGCTCTTAAACAAAGAGCGTGAGATTGCACATGTTAGCTAATTTAAAGCCATAACCTTAAGCACTCATCAAACAAGATTGCCTTGGTTTATAGATGAAAAGACGCTTAAAGATTAACGAATTTAGCTAACAAATTTAGGTGTTGTTCGTTGTTTCTATCTACTTGCCTTTATTCAGGTAAGCGCATCATGCTGTGTTAGAATCAGCGCACATTTTACCTGTTAAGGGTGTCCATGATGAGTATACAAAACTCGGATCTGCCTAAGACGACCAGTAATTGTGGTCAAGATGCTGCCTCTACTTGCAAGGCTCCTTCAGATAGCCTCGTTAAGGTAGAGAATGTATCGTTCTCTTATGCTGGCAGACAAATTTATAAGGGCATGACCCTGGATATTCCTCGAGGCAAGATCACAGCAATTTTAGGCCCATCAGGCACTGGTAAAACTACGCTCTTAAGATTAATTGGCGCACAGTTAACACCAGATGAAGGCCAGATCTTGTTTGACGGTATCAATATCCATAAGTTACCACGTAAAGAGCTTTACGATCTGCGCAAACGCATGAGCATGCTCTTTCAAAGTGGTGCTTTGTTTACCGATTTAAACGTCTTTGAGAATGTTGCTTTCCCTCTGCGTGAGCATACCAAGCTTCCTGAGGTCTTAATTCATGATCTTGTGATGATGAAGCTTGAGGCTGTAGGTCTAAGAGGTGCAGCTTACTTCTCGCCAAATGAACTCTCTGGTGGCATGGCACGTCGTGCTGCACTAGCGCGCTCCATTGCACTTGATCCTGAACTCATCATGTACGATGAGCCTTTCGTAGGTCAGGATCCTATTACTATGGCGGTCTTAGTAAAACTCATTGCCGACATTAATGAGTACTTAGGCGTTACCTCTATCATCGTTACCCATGATGTTGCTGAGGTGCTCTCTATTGCCCATCAGGTCTACATTGTGGCTGATGGTCATGTGATTGGTTCTGGTACTCCAGATGAAGTGCGCAATAGTTCAGATCCAAAGGTCGTGCAGTTTATTAATGGCGATTACGACGGTCCTTATGCATTCCGCCTCAAGGCAGAGCGTGACTATCTGGAGGATCTGTAATGTTTGATTTTATTGGCAGGATCGGACGTTATACCACCGGTAAGATTACTTCACTTGGCCGTTCGACTTTGATGCTCTACCATGCGCTCGTGGGTAGACCAGACTTTGGTAAGCATTTTCCGCTTCTCATTAAGCAAATCTATTTTGTTGGTGTGCAGTCTGTCATCATCATTTTGGTCTCAGGTCTGTTCATCGGCATGGTGCTTGGTCTTCAGGGTTTTAACATCCTTAAAGACTTCATGGCTACAGGTTCTTTAGGCCCATTAGTAGCTCTGGCTATCATTCGTGAGCTTGGCCCTGTGGTTACTGCACTGCTTTTTGCTGGACGTGCAGGCTCTGCACTGACAGCAGAAATTGGTCAGCTTAAAGCATCTGAGCAGCTTTCATCTATGGAGATGATGGCTGTAGATCCGTTAAGACGCATCATCTCACCTCGCTTTTGGGCAGGTGTGATCTCTATGCCTTTACTCTCTGTCCTCTTCTGCTTAGTAGGCATCTACGGCGGTAAGTTGGTAGGTGTCGATTGGCTAGGCTTAGATGACGGCATTTACTGGTCAGGCATGCAGGCTTCAGTTGATTTTGTCGACGACATTGGCTGCATGTTCATCAAGGCAGTGATTTTCTCTATTGCCTGCGTATGGATTGCTTTATTTAACGGTTATGACTCTAAGCCTACCTCAGAGGGTATTTCTGCAGCTACTACTGCTACTGTAGTTCAGTCATCCCTAGCTATCTTAGGCTTAGATTTTGTGCTGACAGCACTGATGTTTTAACGGATTTTTACGCTGAGGCCCGCAGTAGCTAAAAGAGTTTAGAGATATGGTTTCTCCCTCTTATATAGGCACCACAAGCTGCGGTGAATTTTTATGAAGTTTAGCAAAATTGAGTTTGGCGTCGGATTGTTTATGGTGGTCGGCATCGTTGCTGCCGTAATCATGTCCTTAAAGGTTGCAGGCTTAGTATTAGATAGTTCTTCTAATACCTACACTGTATCAGCCCGTTTTGACAATATCGGCTCTTTAAAGTTACGCGCCCCTGTACGTATTGGTGGTGTAGTAATTGGCCGCGTCGATAAGATCTACTTAGATCAAGAAGATCTGCTACCAGTGGTTGAAATGTCCATTGAGTCTCGTTACGACAAGCTCTCTTCAGACTCTAAGGTATCCATCTTAACCTCAGGCATTATTGGTGAGCAGTACATTGCACTGACTCCAGGCTTTTATGATGAGGACTTAGGTTCAACTTATCTTAAGAACGGTGATGAGATCATGGATACCGGTTCAGCCGTTATCTTAGAAGATCTTATCTCTAAGTTCCTGTACAACAGCTCTGTTGCTGACTCAGCTGAGAAAGACAAGCAAGCCTCAAAGAGCAAGGCTGATGACATCGAAACTCACGACGTTGATGTCTCAGAGATTGATCTTGGTAAAGAAGAGGCTCAGAAGATGGTGCAACTGCAGACTACTCAGCAGTTAGCCCAGTAGCAAGCTAGCTGCTAGCAAGCAACCGTTTAAGCAATCAGCAAGCTAAGTAAGCACATTTACACAAAGATACGCATGTGCGTTTTAATTGCCAAGTGCCTCTTACTAGCTGTGCTGTAAGAATCAAGAAAGAGCCTAGCTTTCAGGCTCTTTTATGCATAACGATACATTGATGTTGCTGAGGCTTTAAAAAGCCCACAAGATCAATGAAAGCGGCCGCAGTAAGCATATTGCGGTCAAACTAAAGTAAGGGTGATCAAATGAGAAAAATGTTATTAGCCTGTGTAATGATGTGCGCATCATTATTCACAGTATCCTTTGCCTCAGCTGCACAAGTTGATATGAAAGATCCTTTCAAGATGATGACTGAGGTTGCAGATCAGGCTTTCAATAAGCTGCAGCAGAACAAGGATAAAGTTAGCGATGCTGCTTTTAGAAAGGACTTAGTACGTAATGATCTGCTTCCTTATGTAGATACTCGTTACGCTGCTTACAAAGTAATGGGCACCTACGCAAAGAAGGCCTCTGCTGCGGATCGTGATGCATTTAGCAACGCTTTTGCTGAGTACATCGTTTCTTCATTTGCAGATGCTTTAGCTTTATACAAGAACCAGGATTTAGTTGCACCAGAGTACAAGAAGGTATCTGCTGATGCTACTCAGGTAAATGTTAAGTTCTTAATTCGTGAAGCTGGCAAGAAAGATCTTGAGCTCATCTTCAAGCTCCGTAAGAACTCCAAGACTTCTGAGTGGCGTGCTTACGACTTAGTATCTGAGGGTATTTCCATGCTTTCAGCTAAGGAGAGCGAGTTAAACCCACTTATCCGTGAGCGCGGTGTTAAGGGTGTTGCTGACCTTATTAACAAGCACAATGCCTCTGGCAGCACTGAAGCAATCAAGTAATCTTGCGTTAAGGTGAGATCTATGAATCCTGATTTAACTAGACTGACCCATGTTGAGGTAGCCAAGCTCTGGCAAAGACGTGATGAGATCTTTGTTCTTAGTGAAGCTGAACTTAAGGATAATCAGGCGATCGACTCATCTGGCATTGCCTTTTTAGTTCAGTGGGCTAAAAGTAAAGACAACCACAAGCTCACCTTACGTCATCCATCAAGCACCGTGCGTGCTTTAGTCAAGACATTCCATCTTGAACCACTCTTTGAGATGGCTGACGATTAAATACTGATATTAAGAAGCATTGCCTATCTTTTATCAAAGGCCCTGACCTAAACCGTCAGGGCTTTTTCATTTAATCAGCGCCCGCGCCTATCTTTTAGATGCCAACTCATGCTACAAAGCATCCCTACCACGCTAGATGCTGTACTCATTGACGCAGCATAGCTGCTATACCGAGAGGTGGCATCGCTGCCACGTTAGATGCTGTACTCATTGGGCCAGCTAAGTGCTATGCAAGAAAGAGCCATCTTTGAGGCAATATAGCTATTGTGTGGTGCAGTGGTAGTTGATTATTGGCAATGTTTGTCATTTGAATCGCATAAACATCGATATTGTTCTATTATTGGCACGCAAATTTAGGTACTTACGAGCAGGTGGCTTACTAAAGTGTAGCGTTAGACAATAGGTCTACTATGGTTTAGCTTAGGATGCTGCAACATAAGGATTTAATCACATGACAAAACAAGATAGCCCAAAGAGCGAGGCTCAGGGGCATGCAGATCCAAGTGTAGTGCAAAAGATCGAGGCTCAATTAAACGAGCGTGGCAGTTACGTGCGACTGCAGCGTCTTATGTATTACATCCGTCTAAACATTTTGGCTGTGGCTATCTCTACAGGTGTAAGCACTTATTTTCTCTTTCACTATGTAGAGTTCTTAGCCCCGATCAAATACCCGCTCAAAAACTTCTTTGACTCAATCGTGCCTGGCCTTATCTTTATGCTATTGTTCCTTGCCTTTAGCAAGGTTGAAATATCCAAGATGAAGCCTCGTCGCTGGCATATCATTTTGGTCATTATTCAAATAGGCATTCCAGCGCTAACCGCATTTTACATAGCCTCTAATCCAAGCACCTCAATTAGGCTTGAGCTTGAGGGTTTCTTGGTGTGCGTGATTACCCCAACAGCCGCTGCTGCAGCTGTAATTACTGGCAAGCTTGGTGGTGATGAGAGCTCCTTAACTACTTATACCCTGCTTAGCAACTTAGGAGCGGCTATCGGCATTCCGCTTATCTTCCCTCTCATCTCTCCAGCAGCCCAAGGCGGTTTTATTGAGGAATTTTCTAAGATCATGATGCGCACTTTCCCGCTCATCGTGATGCCATTAGTACTTGCTCAGTTCCTGCGTTATTGTGTAAAGCCAGTAAATCGTTTTATCGCCACTAAGCTCAAGGAGTTTAACTTCTACTTATGGGCTTTTACTTTAAGTACGATTTCAGCTACTGCATGCTCTAATTTAATGAATTCTCCTGAAGATGGCATGACTTTAACCATGCTCGCAGTGGTCGGCTTAGTTGCTACTGCTTTACAATTTGCTTTGGGCAAACTGATTGGTCACTTAGAGGGGCAGCGTATTAGTGCTGGTCAAGGTTTAGGTCAAAAGAACATGGTCTTTGGTATTTGGATCGCCATTGCCTACTTAAGCCCTGCCTCATCTATTGCTCCAGGCTGTTATATCTTGTGGCAGAACGTGGTTAATTCCTGGCAGCTGTGGTATCGCGAAAGACAAAAAGTTAAGTATTTCGATAAGCAGTAGCTACAAGCTTTATGATCTAGAAAAAAAGAAAAGGAGAACATTCGTTCTCCTTTTCTTTTTCTAAAACTTAAGCACCACGTTGCTCACATACGGCTATTAACCCATATCAGCAGCAGTTACCTTGTCGATAGCCATGGCAAGTTTAGCGGCTGCATCGGCTGCATTTTCATTGGAGAAAATGTCAGCTGGGCAGATGTTGAAGTTCTTATCCTGCTGTAAAGGCAGCAGAGCAAGAGCAATGGAGTTGCTCTTTAAGGATGGACCCCATTTGTCTTTGAACAGATCAACCTTAAGCTCTACCATCTCGTAGTTATCACGAGTGTTATCGTCGGCATTATCTAAAAAATGCTCAACAAAACGAGGGTGGCACCAGATTGGGAGGAAAGTGTGGTAGGTGAACTCATCATCACCCTCAACAGGCTCGTCCTCAAACATTAAAGGCATGCCCTCATCACCCTTCTCTTTGAGGATGTAGACCACGTTTTGCTCTTGGCAGTTCTTAAGACAGAAGAACTGACGGTAATCATCGTCCAACTCGAGGACGGCGTTATACATTTGTTCGGTAAGTTCCATTATAAGTATCCTTCTAAATGCCTGCCGCCAAACGAGCTTAAGGCGTGCTGATAATGAATAGTTATATGTGTAAGCTTATAGCGCTTTGCACATTAGCAATTGAACAATTATAGCCCACAGTAGCGATCTTAGACATATATCGAATCAGATGCTCTGTCAAACTAACCATATGCATCTGTAATGCAACGACGTCTATTAATGCTGAGGGGCTATATAGTTTAGGCAAGCTTACTAGGCGTCTTGGGAGCTCTTGCTCTTGCGACGGGTTTTAGGCTTGCTAGGCTTATCCTCCTCCTCAGTAGAGCCAAAGAGCGCGTCTGCTGCTGATTTGTGCAGTTCCTCAGGAGACATTATTACAGCATTTTCCTCATTAGCTTCGTCCTCTGCTTTTTTAGTGGACTTGGCCTTAGCCTTTGGCTTGGCTTTTGGCTTAGCACGAGTCTTTTTAGTAGTAGAGGTGCTATCGGTACTATCTACTTTGGTATTGGACTCATCTGTTGTGGTGCCTTGAGTAAGGATGTTGCCTTGTGCGTCGATAGATCCTGCCTTAAGCAAGATTGGCTTTAAGAATTGGCCGGTAAAGGAGGCATCGTTAAGTGCAATCTGCTCAGGGGTGCCGGTAGCAATGATTTGTCCGCCGCCACTGCCGCCTTCTGGACCAAGATCGATGATGTAGTCAGCACACTTAATCACATCTAAGTTGTGCTCAATGACTACAACAGTATTGCCATCATCTCTCAGGCGCATGAGCATATCTAAGAGCTGTTTTACATCATGGAAATGTAAACCAGTGGTAGGCTCATCTAAAACATACAGGGTGTTCTTTGTAGATACCTTTGATAACTCTTTGGCAAGCTTAATACGCTGTGCTTCACCACCAGAGAAGGTAAGTGCTGATTGACCTAAGGTAATGTATGACAGACCCACATCCATAAGAGCCTGGAGTTTACGACGGATCTTAGGTACAGCCTCGAAGAAGGTTAGAGCCTCTTCTACTGTCATATCTAAGACCTCTGATATGTTCTTGCCTTTGTAGTGAATATCTAAAGTTTCACGGTTATAGCGCTTACCTTTGCATTGTTCACATTGCACATACACATCAGGTAAGAAGTGCATCTCAACTCTAATGGTGCCATCACCTTGGCAAGCCTCACAACGACCACCTTTAACGTTAAAGGAGAAACGGCCAGGGGTATAACCACGGGCACGTGACTCTGGAGTCATAGCAAAGAGCTCACGAATACCGGTAAAGAGATCGATATAAGTAGCAGGGTTAGAGCGTGGGGTTCTGCCAATTGGACTTTGGTCAATACAAATGAGCTTATCAAAGAGCTCAACACCCTCAACTTTCTGGCAGTCAAAGGCCTGATCGACACGGATGGTCTCGCCACCTTTCATGTGTGATGAAACGACTGGAACTAAAGTGTCATTTACTAAGGTGGACTTGCCTGATCCTGAGACACCGGTTACTGCGATAAAGCAGCCAGCTGGGAATGAGGCTGTGACATTCTTAAGATTGTTGCCCTTGCAGCCAGACAAGCGTAAAAAGCCATGACCGCTATGACGCACTGTAGGCAGTGCAATTTGCTTACGACCCGTGAGGTAATCTGCAGTTAAGGACTGCTCACATTTCATGATCTCTTCAGGTGAGCCCATGGTCACGATGTTACCGCCGTGAACTCCTGCACCTGGTCCAATATCTACAATGTAGTCAGCTTGTCGTATCGCATCTTCATCATGCTCAACCACAATCACGCTATTACCAAGATCACGGAGTCTTGCTAAGGCATCTAAGAGGCGTTGATTATCTCGTTGATGTAAACCAATACTTGGCTCATCGAGAACATACATCACGCCTACTAGGCCAGCACCGATTTGGCTAGCTAAACGGATACGTTGAGCCTCTCCACCTGAGAGGGTATCGGCTGATCGAGATAGATTTAAATAACCAAGACCCACGTTCTTTAAGAACATGAGGCGTTCGCGTACTTCTTTTAAGATACGCTCAGCGATTGTGGAGTCTTGCTCACCTAAACTTAAGCTCGAGAAAAACTCATAAGAGTCGCTAATGGACATGTCGTTGATTTGTGGGAGAGATTTGCCTCCAACAAAGACATGGCAGTATTCATGTTTTAAACGAGCACCATGACATTCAGGGCATACTTTGGTGCTCATGAGGTTTTGTAACTGTGCCTGATAAGACTCAGAGTCGCTTTCTTTAGCCTGGCGCTCAAAGTATCCAATCACACCCATAAAGCTGCGATCAGAGTCCTTTTTGGTATCTGCATTGCCATAAAGCACAATCTCTTGTTCTTTGCGGCTGAGATCTTTAAACGGCTTATAGATGTCGATGCCTGCCTCATCGCAAGCAGGGACTAACAGACGATAAAAGCTCCATGAGCGTTTATCCCACAGAGCAATCGCACCCTCTTCAATAGACTTATTAGGATCAGGCACGACACGTTCTTCTGAAAAGACCATTTGCTTGCCCAAGCCATCACATTTAGGGCATGCGCCATGGGGGCTGTTAAACGAGAAGTTACGTGGCTCAAGCTCAGGGATGGAGTAGCCGCACTCAGGACAAGAGTATGACGATGATAAGATGATCTCTTCATCCTTAGTGTGCTCATCCATAGGCACTAACATGGCAAGGCCATCGGCAGTTTTAAGAGCAGTTTCAAAAGACTCAGCCAGACGTTGCTTGATATCTGCCTTAACTTTGAAACGGTCAACCACCACTTCAATGTGGTGTTTGATATGAAGTTGTAGATCGGGTGGATCGCTTAAATCGCAAATCTCACCGTCTACACGAGCACGGATAAAGCCTTGAGAGGCAAGCTCAGCAAAAAGCTGCTTATACTCACCCTTACGTCCTCTAACTACAGGAGCAAGGATCATAAGTTTAGTACCCTCTGCATAAGCGAGGGTTTGATCAACCATTTGTGAGACAGTTTGCGCTTTGAGTTCAATACCGTGCTCTGGACATACTGCTATACCAATACGAGCAAATAGAAGACGCAGATAGTCATGGATTTCAGTGACAGTGCCTACAGTTGAGCGCGGATTACGTGAGGTGGATTTTTGCTCAATGGAGATCGCAGGAGAGAGGCCTTCAATACTATCCACATCAGGCTTATCCATAAGCTGCAGGAACTGACGGGCATAGGCCGACAAAGACTCAACATAGCGTCTTTGGCCTTCGGCATACAAAGTATCAAAGGCTAAAGAAGACTTGCCTGATCCTGAAAGACCTGTAATCACGCACATCTTATCGCGTGGAAGGGTCAAGTTGATGTTCTTGAGATTATGCGTGCGAGCACCGCGAATGACTATCTTATCCATGGAAACTTATATCGTTCGTCTGCAAGTAAGTCTACTGCTACCGTACTAGGCGCGCTATTTTTTGAGCGGGCGCTGTTGTAGTTAATGGTGCAGTAATGACAGTGCATCAATATATCTCAACATCGCGCTAAAAGATCGTAAAGCGAGGATTAAGAGGAAAAAACTCACTGATTACTGATTGTTTGAATGTCTTAATTTAGCGATGTGATAGTGCATTACGATGAGCTAGTAAGACATAAAGATATGAGGGCGATGGGTTATAGAAAGGCGATTAGAACGCGGCTAAATTTTCTTTATGCACAAGAAAGTATTTCTGTGTGCTTTTCGGTTAATATGATGAGCGTTAATTACTTCTCAAGTGAAAGTCTTACTTTGTTCTCTTTTTAAAGACTTGGTTGGCTTTGCTTAGAAGCAACGGCTTTTGCAAGTATCACTCCCCGTTTGTGGCGCTAAGTGCAGTAATTAACAAATGATCCCAGCAAAAGGCTGCTAAATATTGAGGCAGGGACATGGGATGAAGATTGGTTTAAACGCAAGAGAAGCTAGAGCGCCTCTTATGTAGATGTAATTTATGCATGTACTCTTGAGTGTGTCTTAGAGGCTGTGAGCGTAAGTATGTAGAGAAAAGTATGGCAAGAACGGTAAATAGCGTTACCTTATTGGGCATCATTGCTGATGAGCCTGTGGTACGTGAGTTTAGTTATAACTCTAAGGTTGCCAATGTAACTTTAGTCACTCACGAAAGCACTCGCAATGCCCAGACAGGTCAATGGGATGATGTTCCTGAATGGCACAGAGTCGTTGCTTGGGGACATCTTGCGGATTTAATGGCTAAATACGTTCACAAAGGCTCCAAGCTCTATGTCGAGGGTCGTCTGAGAACTCGTTCTTATACCGACAGTGCTGGAGTGAAAAGAAAGACTACCGAAATTGTAGCTTCCGAGGTTATCTTAAGTGACTCACGCAAAGGCCGTGATCAAGAGGGTAACGTACAAACAGAAAACTTCTCAGCTTATCCATCACCAGATGCCAATTACTTTTCAGGTGACAATGGCACCAATTCTACATTTGCACAAGCTGAGCAAAGCTATGGTAATAATCTCAAGCCTGTAGGTTTTAACGAGGCCTTTAATTCTCAAGCAGAGCCAGCGTTTTCTAAGCAACAGACTCAAGATACATTTGATGCACCGTATGCAAAATCTAATGAGCCAAGCCATGAGCTTGCATCAAGTGGTAGTGCACCTGCTCAAGTATCACCTCAAGTAGCACAAGACGAGTCAGATGATGATCTGCCGTTCTAAAGGGCAATAGGACAGTTTCACAAGGCATATCTCCAACTAAATTGCTTTTAAGTGTTGGGGTAGGTGTCAACAACAGTTTACCGCGTGGCTTACACGGCTAAGCCACGTTAGAGGGGCTATCAAGCTTAATCTTGTATACCCATGATTCCCATGTTTTTATACAGCGCTAACACAGACATAAGACATGTGTGCAACATGAAAAGTGGGAGAAATAGGATTTTTTACAATAGAGCGATGAGCAAGCGTAGTGCTTGTTAACATCTCTTTAGCGTACTGATTAGAGAAATAAAAATGGCAAGGACAGTTAATCGCGTTACTTTATTAGGCTACATCGCTGATGAGCCTGTTATCCGTACTGTTGGTGGCGACAATAAGGTTGCTAATGTGACCTTAGTAACCAACGAAAGCACCCGCAACCAGCAGACCGGACAGTGGGAAGAAGTTCCTGAGTGGCACCGTGTAGTAGCCTGGGGTCGTCTTGCCGACGTAATCGGTAACTACGTACACAAGGGCTCTAAGCTCTATGTTGAGGGTCGTTTAAGAACTCAGTCCTACACTGATAACTCTGGTATCAAGAGAAAGTCTACTGAAATCATTGCCTCTGAGGTTATCTTCGGTGATTCTCGTGGCGGTAACTCTGGTGATTACCAAGGTGGCAATCGCGGCGGTTACCAAAGCGGTGGCTACAATAACGGTGGCGATTATCAAGGTGGTGGTCGTGGTAATTACAACAATGGTTACCAAGGCGGTGGCTACAATAATGGTGGTGATTACCAAGGTGGTAATCGTGGTGGCCAGAACAATAACTTTGGCTCTTTCCCACAAGGTGGTCGCGGCGGTTTCCCAAATGATACTGGCAATAATGGCAATAGCTTCCCAGGTGGCTCTAATGGTGGTTATGGCGAGTGGGGTAACAATGCCCAGGGTGCAGCTCCTCAGATGGCAGCACCTCAAGCTCCTTCATACCAATCTATTGGCCAGGGCATGAATGCTCAAGCAGTCGCTCCAGGTGCTGATAGCAGCTATAACTCACCATATGGTTCAAGCGCAGCTCCATCTGCATCTCCATATGGCGATGCTCCAGCAGCCCCATCTGCTCCAATGTCTTCTCCTGCCCCAGCAGCTCCTGTACCACCAGTTGATAATGATACTGACGACGAAGTACCGTTCTAAAAAAATCGATGGATTAGCTAAGTTAGCCTGCAACTAGAGTCATCTAGCTTAAAAGGCCTAGCTAGTCTCAGAGACTTTGTAATCAAGAGGCTATACCTATTTACATGGGTATGGCCTTTTGATTTGTTAATTGCATTAAGTTACGACCTGTTGCGTTTAAAAGCTAAGTTATACAAATGGCATTAGAATGAGCAGTTGCTCTTATTTGTTAGCTTGATGCATTTAACCAGATGAAGTTTCAATTAAGGGCGATATGGATAATTTTTCTTCTAATCCAAAGACAGAGTCAAGTGCATTTATGTGGCTTAATTTACTCAAAAATACTTACGTTTTATCTGATGGTGATAGTTCTTTGTCATCAGCATCGTGAACTTATGGATCAAATTAGCAAAAAATCGCGGTTCTACGGTAATTATCGACTGCACAAATAATGCGATGTGCTATACTTTACAACCGTGCAATAAAGGTTAATTTGATTGAGATTAAGGCGTTTTGCTCGCAAAATATGAGTAAATGCTGAAGATTTTGTTCAAATTTACGAACTTTTGCAGATTGTGGCTGTCTAGTAATCAACGTGCCTTATATATTTGTGACGATTGATTGAGAGTCAGTGTAGCTTAGCTCATAAGACTTTTTAGATTACATTCCATATCTGCGGCACTCAAAATTTGCACTTAAGTTAACTCTTTGGTGTGTGAAAGAATTTTAAGCATAAGACAGCTCAAAGAGGCTTGTGACGACTAGTTAAGTCACTAAAGAGCCCTTAGAGTGAAGCTCGACTTAGGCTCATGTCTTATCGCTTCTATGGCCATCAGAGCTAGTAGCACTACGTATGCTCATTTGCCTTTCAATAAAGAGTAAAAGCTTTTCTGAGGCCATAGTGTATAGACAAAGGCTTGTCTTAGATTTACAGGGCAGTACTTGTCTAGAATATAAGTTAAAAATTAATTAGCACCGTAGCGACAAAAGCTCTATACATTACCCGGCCAAGGTTTACGCACATGTTCAAAAAACTTCGCGCCATGTTCTCCAATGACCTGTCTATCGACTTGGGAACCGCCAACACTTTAGTTTATGTCAAGGACAAAGGCATCGTTCTTAACGAGCCATCTGTAGTCTCTGTTCGTCTGGATAAGACTAACGGTGCAAAGATGAGTGTGGATGCTGTTGGTAAGGCCGCTAAGGTAATGTTAGGTAAGAATCCTGACAATATCGAAGTTATCCGTCCTATGAAAGATGGTGTTATTGCTGACTTCGAGTACACCGAGAAGATGCTGCAGCACTTCATCGGTACTGTGCTTTCAGGTTCTTCATTCTTCCCATTCAAGCCTTCCCCACGTGTATTAGTGTGCGTACCTTGCGGTGCAACCCAAGTTGAGCGTCGCGCTATCCGTGAGTCTGTTGAAGGTGCGGGTGCCTCTGAGGTGTTCTTAATTACTGAGCCTATGGCTGCTGCAATCGGTGCAGGCTTACCTGTATCTGAGGCATCTGGCTCTATGATTGTTGATATCGGTGGTGGTACTACCGAAGTTGCGATCATTTCCTTAAACGGTGTGGTTTACTCTAACTCTGTTCGTATCGGTGGTGACCGTTTCGATCAGGCTATTATCGATTACGTACGTAATACCAAGCGTTATGAGATCGGTGAGGCTACTGCTGAAGCAGTTAAGATTGAGATCGGTTCTGCTTATGCAGAAGAGGAGATGCACGAGAAGGAAGTTCGTGGTCGTTCTGTAGTTGAGGGTGTACCACGTTCATTCACTCTTAACACCAACGAAATTCTTGAGGCTCTGTCTGACCCAATTAAGGGTATCGTATCTGCAGTACGTGCTGCTCTTGAAAAGTCTCCTCCTGAGCTTGCAGCTGATATTGCTGAGCGCGGTATGATGCTCTCTGGCGGTGGTGCGCTGCTTCACAACCTCGATAAGCTCTTACGTGAAGAGACTGGTATCCCTGTTATCGTGGCAGAGGACCCTCTTACCTGCGTAGCTCGTGGCGGTGGTCGTGCACTTGAGATGTACGATGCTCACGAGAGCGAGATTTTCGACTAATCAATTGTGTTTGCGCCGTGATACGCGTAAATCTCAGGCTAGGGGTCTATATTTAGACCCGCTATCCTGACTCAGCCCGGCCCTGGTAGGACGGGCTTTTTGCGTTTATAAGACCCTCTGTGACTGTGCTTTAAACTTGAGCTTGCTAGTGTTTAAAGTGGCTATTTTTCTAGAACCTTGGTTTTGGCAAATGTTCTAGACAAGCGCTTTTGCATGCATGGCTAAAAGCATACTCTTAGTGTGGACTAGCACGGATAGGTGGGTGCTTTTGCACTATCTTGTGTATACAGCTTTAACTTGGAGAGGTTGTTTCTTTGAATAGGCCCGAAACACCGTCTTTATTCTTAACGCTACGTTTTGTGATAGTACTGATTTTATCGATAGTACTGATCTTTGCTGATGCAAGACTCAAGCTGTTAAGTGAGTTCCGCTATTACATCGAAACAGCGCTTTACCCTGTGTTGGTTTTTGCTGAGTCTCCTAACTCTATTTCTAAAGTAGTGTCTTCTCAGTTTAAATCACGCTCTGAGCTTATCGATGAAAACGAGCGCCTGTCTACTGAGAACTACCTGCAGCGCGTGGACATCATGCGTATGGAAACCTTAGAGCAGGAAAACGCAGCTATGCGTAAGCTGCTCAACTCTCCTGTTAATGTTGGTTCTCGTCGTATGTTCGCTGAGGTCATTGATGTGGACTCAGATCCATACTTACAGCGAATTGTAGTTAACCGTGGTGCCTCTGCAGGTGTCTATGAGGGCATGCCTGTTATTACCGACGAAGGCTTAGTAGGCCAAGTTGTGAGCGTCGCTTATGCAAGCTCTCGCGTCTTGTTATTTTCAGACCCATCAAGTGCTATTCCTGTGCTGAACGTGCGTAATCAGGTACGTTCCATCCTTACAGGTACAGGCATGTCAGATGAATTATCGATCGACAATATGCCGCGTTCATCTGATATTAAAGAGGGTGATCTTTTAGTTACATCAGGTTTAGGTGGCATCTTCCCTGAGGGCTATCCAGTCGCTATTGTAAGCTCGGTGGGTTTTTCTGAAGACCAGCCTTTTGCTGTGGTTAAGGCTAAGCCTTTAGTGGATACAGATAAGATTCGCTACGTACTGATGTTCTGGTATGAGCCCAACAATCAAGGCAGCGATGCTCAGGTTAAGCCTAAAGAGCAAACTGACAGTAAGGTAATCTTACGTCAAGAGCATGTTAAGAAGCTTATTGAAAGCTTAACCGACGGAGATCGTACCGCTGTTACTCATGGCGATAAGAAAGACGGCAAGGATAAAAAAGACGTATCGGCCAACACTAATGTTAAAGCAACGATAGTTTCAGCTATGTACTCTAAAGCCGAGGTAAATCATGGCTAGCCAAAAGAAAGAACAGTACCGTAGCTCCTATTTACTCTTTTTCCCTCTGCTATTCATCGTTTTGATTTTAGAAATTGTGCGCCTACCAGCGGCTGCATCTCAATATCGCCCTGACATTTTAGGTGTGATGCTGATTTTCTTTGCGATGACCGATCCTAAGCGTATCAATATCGGTATGGCTTGGATTAGTGGTTTACTTCTAGACATCCTCTCTGGAGCTCCATTTGGCGTTAACGGTCTAAAAGTAGCCTTTGAAGTGTTCATGGTGATCTCTCAATTTAAACGCTTCCCATCATTTATGCTCTGGCAGCAGATGGTGATTATTGGCATCGTTAACATGATTGGTAGCGTTGGCGTTTACTGGATTTGTAACTTAATCGGACAAGCTGGTTATAACGAGTTCTTTGGCTGGAGCTCTATAGTTACCATGCTTTCTTGGCCTGTGATGCTCTTTGTAGGTGCTTTCTTATGGCGCTTATTTAAGATTAGTGAAGCTAGTTCGAAAAAAGAAAAAGAAATCTAATTAAGTTTGATGCTCTCTTTTTTGAGAAGCTCGAGGTTTTCTAATGTCTGCAGATTTTGATTTAATTTTAGCTTCAGGCTCACCACGTCGTCGTGATTTCCTTGCGAATATGGGCCTTAAGTTTGTCATTGATAAGCCTGATGCAGATGAGCGTGTGCTAGAGGGTGAGTCAGCTAAGGCTTATGTTGAGCGTATTGCTAAAGAGAAAGCCATTATTGTCGCATCACGCAATCCAGGACAGATTGTTTTAGCTGCCGATACTGCAGTGGTTTGCCAAGATCAAATCTTAGGTAAGCCTGTTGATCGCGAGGATGCCAAGCGCATCTTGCGCCTTTTGTCAGGCAATACCCATGAGGTTATGACTGGCGTTTGTATTATTAAGGACGACGTAATTCGTCAAATCTTTGAGTCATCAAAAGTAACATTCGCTACCCTCGATGAAGAGTTGCTGGAAATTTATACAGCCTCAGGCGAGAGCGATGACAAATCAGGTGCCTACGCAGTACAGGGCATTGGAGCAATGTTTATTCAAAAAGTAGAAGGCTCCGTAAGTTCAGTTGTTGGACTGCCTGTATGTCAGGTGCGTGAAGTATTAGCAAGCTTTGGTCTTAAGCCACGTACAGTAGCTGCTAAATAAGATAGGTGATCGTTGCTTGGCAACGCTGATTGACATGTGAAAGCTGTCTTTGGCCTCTTCACAAGCGCTTAAGCCTTTAAATAGGCTTATCTAAAGTCTTAAGGTCAATTATGTTCTCACAAGTGTAAGGTTAGGAAGAAACCATATATGGATAATTTAGCGTACGTTAAAGAGCAACTTCTCAATGGTGCTGGCATCGATGAGGACTTTCTCTATCAATGTCTGGGTATCCTTAATGAGCGCAAACTCGATTTTGGCGATATCTTCTTTGAGCATGAGGTGGTCGAGTCATTCTTCCTTGAAGAGGGCATCATTAAAGAAGGTGCATACCGCATTTCATCAGGTGTGGGTGTACGCGGCCTGATTGGTGAGAAAACTGGTTTTGCTTATTCCGACGTGATTGAGCGTAATGCAGTATTAGATGCCTGTAGAGCAGCTCGTTCAATTAGCTCTGGACATAATATGACTCCAAGAGGCATCAATATCACCCCACGTGAACTCAAGCCTTTATATGTACAGGACAATCCTCTGTTATCTATGAGTCGCGAGCAGAAAGCAGCCTTACTTATGAGAGCTAATGAGGTTGCTCGATCTGCTGATAGCCGAGTCGATCAGGTAGATGTTAGCTTAGGACAGGTGCATCGCATGATGTTAGTGGCTAACACCGATGGCACTTTATGTGCGGATGTTAAACCAATCGTGCAGTTTAATGTCAGTGTCGTGATGAAGAACGGCGATCGTCATGAGCAAGGCTCATCTGCTATGGGCGGTGCTTTCTTATTAGACGAGCTCACTAAGAACGATGCTTTTGAGAAAGTAGCCCTTGATGCTGTACGCATGGCATCTGTAAACCTCGAGGCTATTCCAGCTCCTGCTGGTAGTATGCCGGTGGTATTAGGTGCAGGCTGGCCAGCGGTGTTAATTCACGAGGCTGTTGGTCATGGCCTTGAGGGTGATGGTAACTTCCATAAGACCTCAGCATATTGGGATAAGGTTGGTCAGAAGGTAGCATCAGAGGCATGTACCATTGTTGATGATGGCACTATTCCTAACCGTCGTGGCTCTCAATCATGTGATGATGAGGGTACTGTAAGTAAGCATAATGTGCTGATTGAAAACGGTATTTTAAAGGGCTTTATGCATGATCGTCGCAGTGCCATGCTGATGGGTGCTGAGCCTACTGGTAACGGTCGTCGCCAAAACTATTCTTGTCTTACTATCCCTCGTATGACCAATACATATATGATGCCTGGTAAGTACAAGAAAGAAGAGTTAATCGCCTCCTTAGATAAAGGTATTTATGCAGTTAACTTCTCAGGTGGACAAGTAGACACCACCTCAGGTCGCTTTGTATTCTCAGCCTCTGAGGCCTACTTAGTTGAAAATGGCAAGATCACAGCTCCAATTAAGGGTGCTACCTTAATCGGCACTGGCGATCAAACCATGCAGAAGGTCACCATGGTTGCAGATGATTTAGAGTTTGATCGTGGCATTGGCTGGTGTGGAAAGTCAGGTCAGTCAGTACGTGTTGGTATTGGTCAGCCTACAGTTAAGATTAGTGAAATCACTGTCGGCGGATCCGATGCAAACGGTGCCTCCTGCCAAGCTTAGTAGTCTATTAGGCTAGAGACTACACAACTAAACCATATCCATAACCGCATCCATACTAATTTGTACAGCAGCCTAAAAATTTATAAAGGCACCTACATAGTTATTTGGATGCAATTGCCGCTGTTTTTAGAAAGCAGATAAAGTTATCCACACTCATAAGACAAACTTGAGTGCTGTAATTTTTACTAAGATGCAGCGGTGCAATATAGATTTTTCCCTTTAAGGGACACGGAGAGAATCATGGCTGTTCAAGAGCATTTTGAGGGTTTTGATACTGAGCCAGATGAGCTCAGTCGCTCTGCTCACAAGCGTGAAGCTCAGGCAATTCGTAAGCTTGCTGATAAAATTGCCGATTTAGGTGATACTGCCTTTGCACGTTTGAAGTTTGAGGAAGAAGAAGTTAAAGAGGCTTTTGTAAAGGCTCGTTCTTTACGCCGCATCTCAGATGAGCGTCGTCGTCAGCTACAGTTTGCCGCTAAATTGTTACGTTCTTTTGGTCATGAAGATCTTGAGAATCAGATTAACAACTTAAGCACCACTGCTAAAGAAGATCCTAAGGCAATGCGTCTTGAAATGCTGCGTGAGTACTTAATTCATGGCGGCATTAAGGGTGTTAACTCCTTAGTAGAGCTGATTCCATCAATTGATCGCAACAAGCTTAGAACTTTAGTTAAGCGTGCCCATGATGAGTTGTCTTCAACTTTACCTGATCGCCCACAAGCACGTGCCTTATATAAGTTCATTAAAACTGAGGTCAACAACGCCGGTGTCGAGATTCCTGACACCATGCTGCGCCCAAAAAGCAACGGCTCATAAGCAATTGCACAGCACATAAGCTAGCGCACGGCCCATAAGCTAGTGCACTCTCAGGCAGCGCTAGCACCGAAAACGCTAGCACCCAACTGCGCGGTGATAGCGGTGCCAGAGCGCAAGCCTTGCAGCTTGAGATGTAGTCTAGAGCTTTCTTTTAGACGGTTGTTAACTTAAGAACAGTAGTGATGCGGTATCTTTGCCGCTAGTCATATAGAGATCTGCCATGTCATATTTTGCACAGTTACCAGAACTTAAAAAGCAGTTTGAAGATCTGGCCATGAAGGCTGTAGAAATTGCCAAGTCAAAAGGTGCTGATGAGGTTCGTGTTCGTATTTCAGGCGGTAAAGGACTTGATGTTTCATCACGTCACTGTGAAGTGGAGAATCTTGAGTTCAATCAGATGCAGGGCATGTCAATTACTGTATATAAGGACAAGCACTGCGGCCATGCTAATACTAGCGACTTCTCCATTGCTAGCATCACAGATACTGCCGAATCTGCATTAAATCTGTGTAAGTACACCTCTCGCGATGAGTTTGCAGGTCTGTGCGATGCAAACGAGCTTTACCAGGGTGACGAGGACCTTGAGTTACTTTATGAGCTTGAAGAGGATCCTGACACCTTAGTTAAACGTGCAGTGGATCTAGACAAGCTAGCCGTTGCCATGGTGGACAAAAACAAGGATAAGGGTCTTAAAGAGTCTGATGGTGCGTCATATTCCACCATGTACTCTGTACGCACCTTAGCTACTAGCCATGGTTTTTGTAAGAGCTCTGTAGAGTCAGAGTACTCAAAATACATTAGCTTGGTCGGCGAGCAAAATGGTGTTATGCAGCGCTCTGGAGGCAGCTATATTGGCATCAACCCAGCTTTAGAGTGGGCTGATGAGCGTGTGGCTGATGAGGCTGTGCAAAGAACCTTAGGAAAGCTTGGTGCATCTAAGGTTAAGACCGGTAAATACAACATTATCTTTAGCCGTGGTGCCGCAAGCGAGCTGATGCTGCCATTTATCAACGCTATTAGCGGTATGCTCATCTATCAGAACTCTTCGTTCTTAAAAGATAGTCTTAACTCTCAGGTATTCCCTGAGTTCTTATCGGTTAAAGAAGATCCGCTTATTAAGGGCGGTATTGCATCTGCCTTATTCGATGCTGAGGGTGTAGCAACCCGACCATTAGATGTGGTCAGCAACGGTATCTTAAAAGAGTTCTTTATCGATACTTACTCTGGCAGAAAGCTCAACATGAAGTGCAATGGTCACAATGATCCTTGCTATAACATCTTCTTCAATCCTGATGACGAGCATGGCGGCTCTTTAGAGGATATCCTTAAAAAGGCTGGCTCTGGTATCGTGGTTCATCAGCTCATGGGTCAGGGCGTGAATATCGTTAACGGTAACTATAGCCGTGGTGTTTCGGGCTACTATTTTGAAAATGGTGAGCGAGTCCATGCTGTTGATGAGATTACTGTTGCCGGTAATCTTAAGGAGATGTACGCCTCTATTGCGATGATTGGTAATGATCGCGATGAGCGCCGCCGCATACAGACAGGATCAGTATGGATCCCAGAGCTTACTGTATCGGGAAGCTAAGGAACCACAGCCTTTGACAATGGATTAGCCTCGTTTCTATAGAGGCTCAATACCGAACATGATCAAAAAAGGCCATACATATGATGTATGGCCTTTTTTGCCTTTTATAAAGGCTTTTGCATGTCTATATGAGCTAGGCAGTAGACATGAGTGCCTCCTTGAGGCGATTAATGGGGCTTGGTAGGGCTCTGAAAATTATTTTCACGGCCCTTTAGTTGTTAGCGCCACTAAACTTAGACGCTAAGGGTACAGATAATTGAGCGCTATTAGGTAAAAAAAAATAGACCTAGAAGTGCTTATTTAAGCCAATCAGTGCTTATTTAGAAGGGCTTAATGCTCTGCCGCTTGAGTTTCTTAGATTAACTCTTACGTCTCTTTTGCTATTTAAAGTGAAAGCTTTAGTTTTTTCTAACAGAGCGAAGTCACGCATTGGAGCAAAGCCACGCTTTGTTGAAATAGAGCGCTTATCTTGTGTGCTCATATTTAGCTCCTATATTGGCAGTGTTTACGTATGCTAGGTCATTACTGCTAGCTGACTGTAAGGTGAATTGTGCAGCGATCGCAGTGGCTTGTAAACCTAATAAGTAGCCGCAAAACTTGATTACAACAGGTTTTTAAGCCTGAAATTATGAAAGAAATTTGGGCAAATTTTGCAGTAAGTTGTTGTCTAGGATCCTAGTATATAAGCTTAAATAACGCCATACACAATGCAAACAATTATCTAAATTCTGCAAAATACAATGTTGCAATTTTGCAAAAACACTGGAAAACTCGCCAAGTTAGAGCCTGAAAATATTTTTCACAGATTGAGTTGATTGTAAAGTAGATTGCGTTTTGTACGGACGGCCTGCTCTTTCAGATGCTTGCCAACTGTTAGTCAGCGCTAAGAAGAGAGTAATTAACAGTAGAGGTTTGACGCTTGCTCAAAGGCATTTAAGCGTGAAGAAGCTAATGACAGCTAGAGGTAAGGTCAATGCCTATGTAGGTAAAACCAAGGCAAAGAGACAAACTCTAGCTGATGTGTCAGCTAAGGCAAAGAGACAAACTCTAGCTGATGTGTCAGCTAAAGTTAGTGCCATTATTTATAAAAAGCAGCGCTAGCGTAAGCACCCCAGGTTGGGCCTAAGGCATTAAGGTAAGTTGCGATCCTTTCATCGCATGGTTTGAGCTGTTTTTTCCCATTTGGCAGGTCTTTAAGAGCAAAGTCCTTTTGATCCTCGAGAAAATCGATAAGATTGCCACACAATAAGCGACCCTGTCTTTCAGAGAGCCTTCTGATTCTTGCACGAGGAGGAAGCTCAAAAACTTTTTCCTTTTGATTGGCAATACCTATCTTGTAATTGAAATACATGTAGGAGAGCATGCAAATGTTGAGTAGAAAGTTGATCGCACGAATGCGCTCAGGTGAGGCTATGAAGTCGCCTTTTACAAACACTGTAGTGTTCTTATAGGTCGTCATATAGTCTCTAATATGGCTGCAGCACTCATAGACAGAATACAGCTCAGACATATTCCAGTTACGATTGGTGTCTGTAGTAATGATCGCTGAGCGGCTTTCTAATTTAGCCTGCTTGGCAATGGCATCGTCATTAAGCTGCAGACTTACATTTGGAAAATAGCCTACGCCATTAACTAAGAGCACCAGATCAGAAAGTGGTGGCTTGAAATACTGACGATCGCTTGGGGATGCATGCTTGATAGCCTCTTTAATGTCAGACTCAATTTTATCGAGCATGTTTACCTTTGCTTTGGCTTGAGGCTCAGTTACAGCATGGGCCTTATCTGATTTTTCAGGGACGGCACTGTGCTTATCAGCATTTAAATCAGCCTCAGTGAGCTCAATAAGCTTAAACTTCTTAACTAGCTTTTTAAGATGAGTGAGAGCATCAAGCTCTGTATATGAAGGTTGATTTAGTTTTTCGATTGTAGCCAAGAGCTCCTTTTGTGCCTTGTTTTCAAGGCTGACTTGCTTCTTTTGTTCTATGGAAAGATTATAAATTTGAAATCCTTTTTGTGGGATTAGGACTTTACGCATATCCTTGTCGATATACGTTAAAGGGGCAATATTATCCATCCACACGCCCATAGCATCTTCATTCTTGGAGATATAGCTATCGTCAGTAATCTTGGTGCTCTTTTCAAGATCAAAATCAAGATTACAGACCAGTCTGTTGGAACTTGGTGCGCGAGTAATTAAATGGATGCCAGCACTGCGGCGCTTTAAACATATCTTAGGATCGTAATCCATGATAGTGGAGTACAGATATATAGGTCTGTCGCTATAGATCTTGGCTCTACCAAGATATGAAGTTAGATATTGCTGAACTTCCCAATTGCCGGTACCTGAGTCTGGCTGTGCTATCTTGTATGAAACTGGGATTCCTGAAATGGCTTCAAAGACGATGAACTCAATAGGATTGAGTTCTATATTTGGATTGTAGTCTTTGATCGTTTTTACAGGCTCGTTGCCAATGCAAGTGATGTTGAAAATTGACTTAGCACTAGTAAGAGGGAAAAGATAATTAGAGGCATTGCCAATATCATCAAGGACACGGTTGGCAAGGACCTCAAAGAGTTCTTCTAAATTGCAGTGACCTAATTCTTCTAAGGCCTGTGCCATTGCACTATATGAACAGCTATCCTCGTTCAGACTTTCATCAATGATAGCGTTAAAAGCTCTTTGCTTGTCGTAGCCTGTGTAGTGGATGACAGGTTGATCTATCTTGATGAATAGATCGCACATTAGGCATGAGAGTAAGCTAGCGTTATTCTCTCCATACTGTTTTAGGGTATTAGCAATGGTGCTAGAAATAAGATCCCCAAATTCGAATTGTTTTAAGAAACCAGCAATTAGAGGTATAGCTCCAATCTTATAGCCATCAGGAGCTGAAGAGTGCTTAGTTGAGTCAACCACCTGTGGGTTTATGGATATTTCTTGTGCTGTGCAACCTGTCATTTTGTGTGCTACCCACATGTGATTAGAGTTAGGTTAAGGAGTGCTTGTTATAAAACAAGTAATGATGTATCTAGGATAACAATTACTTTAGCATTCTATATGGTTATTTGAAATATAATTTGTCAAACAATTATGTGCATGTGATTCAGTTATCATCATTTATATTTTTGTTACATAACAGCATACGAAAAGCCGTTTTCTAGGTCTTTATGGTTGCTATACATCATGGTGTGTGCATTATGTGCACTTGCATCATATCTGTGCCAGAGGTGTGCGCACATTATGGTCATAAGTGCTCTTGCTGTTAGTTTTTAGGAAAATAGTAATCTTAGATGCAAAAAGGCCCTCGCCTAATTGATAGGCAAGGGCCTTTTTACAGTACGTAAGATTGCTTTTTAGAATCTTACTTTAAAGTGATGATTGATTTGCCGGTCATCTCTGCTGGGATTTCCATACCCATGAGGTAGAGCATAGTAGGTGCGATATCGCTTAAGCGTCCGCCCTCACGCATAGTTGCCTCACGGCCAACATAGATGAATGGAACAGGCAGATTGGTGTGGGCAGTGAAAGGTTGACCAGTAGTTAAGTCCTTCATACGCTCGCAGTTACCATGATCGGCAGTGATTAAGCACTCACCACCAACCTTCTCAAGGGACTCAACAACACGGCCAATGCAGTGATCAACAGCCTCAACAGCCTTAATAGCTGCTTCGTAAACGCCAGTATGACCAACCATGTCACCGTTAGGGTAGTTACAGATTACAACGTCATACTTACCTGACTCGATAGCCTGACATAACTTATCAGTAAGTTCCTCAGAGCTCATCTCTGGCTGCAGGTCGTAGGTGGCAACCTTAGGGCTTTGAACTAAGATGCGATCCTCACCTGGGAATACAGTCTCAACACCACCATTGAAGAAGAAGGTTACGTGAGCGTACTTCTCGGTCTCGGAGATACGTAACTGAGTCTTGTTGTGTGAAGATAACCACTCACCTAAGGTGTTGGTCAGGTTCTCTGGTGGGTATGCACAAGCAGTCTTAATGTCAGCTGCATACTGAGTCAGCATTACAAAGTCAGCAAGCTTTGGAGTGGACTTACGAGCAAAGCCGTCAAAGTCAGCGTTAACAAATGAACGTGTAATCTGACGAGCACGATCAGCACGGAAGTTCATGAAGATCATGGAGTCGCCGTCATTTAAGGTAACCTTGTCGCCGATGATAGAAGCCTGAACGAACTCATCGTTCTCACCACGCTCGTAAGCAGCCTCAATAGCAGCCTTGATGCTTGGGTAGGATGGTAACTCGGAAATGCCAGAGGTAATGACGTCGTAGGCCTTCTCGACACGATCCCAACGATTGTCACGATCCATAGCAAAGTAACGACCAACTACAGAGGCAAAACGGCCAACACCGAGCTCCTTGAAGAGGTCTTCAAACTTGCCAATGAACTCAAGAGCAGAACGAGGTGGTACATCACGGCCGTCTAAGAATGGGTGGAAGTAAATCTCTTTAGCGCCACGCTTAGCTGCAAGCTTGATCATGGCTAAGATGTGATCTTCATGGCTGTGAACACCACCTGGTGACATCAGACCCATGATATGAACAGCCTTGTTAGCAGCAACAGCCTTATCTACGGCTGCACACAGTGCTGCATTCTCAAAGAAGTCGCCATCTTCGATAGCCTTACCGATACGAGTAAGCTCTTGGTAAACAATACGACCTGCGCCGATGTTGGTGTGACCAACTTCTGAGTTACCCATCTGGCCATCAGGTAAACCTACGTCGATGCCTGAAGCAGAGATGTCAGTATTAGCATACTTAGCGCACAGACCGTCAAGAACTGGGGTATTGGCGTTAAGAACAGCGTTGAATTCTTGGTCTTTGTTGTCGCCCCAGCCGTCCATGATAATAAGGGCTAAAGTTTTCTTTTGTGCCATGATGGTAGTCTCAACTTGCTGAAAAAACTGACAGAATGCTTTGAGCGCAGTGAACAAGACTGGTCTTCAACTATTAAGACTTGGACTAAAATCTTAAGATTTTTTAAAGCCCATGATCTTGATGATTAATCTGTGACAGTCTTGATCTTCGATAGCTTTGCCTCAAAGGCTGAGCTGCTAGCTCACTAACGGCTTTCAGACAGTGCAAATCTCAACTACATCTCATCTGATTAGCCGCTTTACAAGAGCAAACTCACTACACACTTTTAAGTTCATTAAGGCGTTAGATCCGCTCATGAAAAGGTGTGTGTGATCAACATCTAATGTTATCACGAAAGCCCCTTTTTTCTGTGATTTTTCAGCAAAGAACACAAACAAAACGCTTAAAACAGCACAGGTGCGTCGATCTTTAGTCTAGATACTTTCGTAATACAACTGCAAATTTTGCATTAACGGCACTTATAAAGGATGGATGATCTCTTGTGTGCTGGGCATTCTCAACGTATCACTACGGATACTTTCGTAATATGAGCTTGATCAAGTGTGCTTCATTAACATAACTAGAGATTTAGCAAATTTCTTAGTAAATCTGTGAGCTTAGCTATAGATTAGCTAGTGAAGTTAGATCATTATGGTTGTGATTGAAACAAGAAGCATTTAGGCATTTTGTCCATAGTTTTGTGATCTAGATCTGATACAAATGTACGGGCATGAGTGTCTTTTGATCCGCCATAGGCATTCTGTTGCTATCTACACTCTGTTAATCACCATAGAGCCTGTTATCTTTGGCTTAATATGATAGAATAGCGAGCTGTTCTAGAAACCGGAGAGAAATCCGGACATTTTGAGGTAGCAATCGTGGATTTCAATTTTTCCGAGTTCATCAACGAATTTCCTGACTTTTTCATGCGTCACTATTTCATGGTTGGTGCATGGGGCGTTGTCTTAGTTATGCTGATTGTGGTTCAGTTCAAACTGTTAACTGCTCGCATTGCCAAGGCAAATGCTGGTACTGCAGTGAACTTAGTGAATCGCGAGGATGGCGTATTTGTTGACATTAGAAGCGCTGATGGCTTTTCTAGTGGACACATTGCAAACGCTATCAACATTACCGCAGCCGATATTAAGAGCGGTAAGATTGGTCGCATTGACAGCCGTCGTGACAAGCCTGTTATCTTAGTCGGTAAAGATAAGTTCGATAGCGAGTGCTTCAACAGCGGTCGCTTCTTAAAGAAGCAAGGTTTTACAAAAGTTTATATTTTAGAAGGTGGCATGCTCGATTGGAGCAGCTCCAACATGCCGCTGTCTTATAAGAAGTAACAGAATTTCTATTACAGAAGACTGTACATAAGGGAACATACACATGTCAGAGAATGCAAACGATCAGGCAGCAGCAAGCCGTCCTCTCTTTGATCTTATTCGTGTTTACGCTAAGGACTCTTCTTTAGAGACTCCACACAGCCCTGTAGTTTTCCAGAGCCAGTGGAAGCCTGAGCTTCAGGTTAAGTTCGATACCAAGACCACCAAGATCGCTGATGATCAGTTCGAGGTTGCTCTGCGTATCACTGTTACCTGCAACAATGAGGGCAAGACTGCTTTCATCTGTGAAGTAACCCAGGCTGGCGTATTCTTACTGCGCAACCTCCCAGGCGAGGCAGGTGAGTTCTTATTAGGCGGCACCGCTCCTAATATCCTCTTCCCATATGCTCGTGAGTTCATCTCCAGCTTAGTTGCTCGTGCAACCTTCCCTCAGCTCAACTTAGCTCCAATCAACTTTGAGGCTCTGTTCCGTGCTCGCAAGGCTCAGCAGGCTAACCAAGAAGGCGCCGCTGAAGATAAGGTAGAGGCAGCAGAACAGAAGTAATTTTCTTTCTGACATGCTGTAGCTAAGCTGCTACGCCTTTATACAGAACGACGCTCAGTCTAGTACTAGCGTCGTTTTGTTTTTTTAGGCCCATAAAATAGGGCAGTTGCTCTTTCATTACCTACCCCCTTAACTAAGATGAGTTGATCTACCAGTCCACACCCTTAAGTCAGGGCTGTTGATCTGCCAAGCCGCACCCTTAACTAAGAGCTGTTAATCTGCCAAGCCACACCATTAAGTAAGAGCTGTTGATCTGCCAAGCCGCACCCTTAACTAAGAGCTGTTGATCTGCCAAGCCACACCATTAAATAAGGGCTGTTGATCTAGCCTGGCCATACTATGTAAATAAGATCTATTTGGTTAACTAAGCTAAAGCACGCACATTTGTGTTCCAAAATCGGGCTTTTTGACACTTTTTGTTAAGACGCCTTATTGCATCTAGGTTTGTTAGTATTTGGGTACAAATTAGACACAAGATTGAAAGTATTTTCTTAGGTTGCTATGAAAAATGCCCTAATGAGATCTTGCTCACAGGGCACTTGTAAGACAATCAAAACCGTACTCGATATTATAGCGAAGTTACCACCCCAAAACATCAGGCCCGTTTATCATTCTCACGCGCACGCGCACGCGCACGCAAGGCCCCCGCATCTTCTGCAATGACCTACTAAAACCGCTCTCACGCGCACGCACGCATAAAGCCCCCTTAATTCCCTTGTTATCTATCTTGATCTATTCACGCGCACGCGCACGCGATGCCTAGGAAAACACGGCAATTACTGATGTATCACTCATGCAAGTGAGCGGGCGTTCAGGGCTACCTAGTCCCCTAGGCTGTTGTGATGCTTTGCTGCAGTTCTACCTTGGCAAATGTTCCACGTGGAACAATCTCTCACTTCGTGGACTGGATTCAATGCA
>NZ_CABTML010000023.1:0-4842 GCF_902485895.1 uncultured Anaerobiospirillum sp.
ATAAGGGCCAGCAAGATAGAGAAAAAAAAGCTAAAACGGAAGAAAAATTTTTAAAAATCACTTAAAATCGTGATAGTGCTCACAAAAATAGCGGAAAATTAATACTGTCACTGTGCAGGAAAAAAACATTGCCTACAACACAAGAAAGAATTAGAGAGCTTTGTAGCGCCATATGCAAAGCATTTTAGTCCATACGGTACCTGCGCTACTGTCTATCTGTGGCACTTCAACACTCTGACTCAGCAAGCTCAAGAGGAAATCCAATACGAATACAGGCAGCTAAGAAAGAAGTAAGAGTAGAGCCTTAGAAGCGACACTAATTAAGACTGGATCAAGATAGGAATAATGAACTTAAGCAAAGGCCTAAAAGTGAAAAGTAATGAGTTTATAAAAAACAGCAAATGTAGTGTCCATCAATAGAAAAAGCCGCTCAATGAGCGGCTTTTTCGTGAGTATCTTAGATTATCTAAGATGCTAGCAACTAAACTGGATTCTTAGCTGCATGCTCTTCATAAGTTTCTAACTTAGCATTACGGAAGTGTAAGTAAGAAAGAACGGCAACCATAATGATTAAGCCAGTGGCTAAGCTTAAGAAGAGGTTGTGAGTGAAACCTGCAACGACGTAACCACAGAAAGCAGATGAAGCAACAATCAGGGCAAAAGGCAGCTGGGTTGAAACGTGTTCAATGTGTACGCAGCCTGAGCCTGCTGAGGAGAGAATCGTGGTATCTGAAATTGGGGAGCAGTGATCACCGAATACTGAGCCTGCTAAGGTAGCAGAAAGAGTGATGGTGATAAGAGCACCAGTTGGATCGATTGCCTGAGCTACTACAACCACGATAGGAATGAGAATACCGAAAGTACCCCATGCAGTACCAGTGGAGAATGATAAGAAGCCAGCAATTGCGAAGATGATGGCAGGTAAGAAGTTACCTAACAGCCCCATGTCGTTCTCAACGATGCCAGAGATGAATACTGGAGTCTGGAGTAAGTCACGGCAAACACCGGAAATGGTCCAAGCTAATACCAGAATCATGTTGGCAGGGATCATGGCCTGAATGCCCTTTAACACGCCGTTCATGAACTGCTTTAAGGTCAGGAGACGACGGCAAACGAACATTACGAAGGCAACAACTAAAGCTGCAAAAGATGCCATAACCAGAGCAGGGCCAGCAGAGGTGTTACCAAAAGCACCGCCTAATGTGTGGTAGGCAGGATCAGCACCCCAGTATCCACCAACGTAGAGCAGAGATAACACTGCAAATACGATGAGAGCAAGGATAGGTACGATCATGTCGAGTACGCCACCCTTATCGGTAACTACGTCGATGTTGTCGTGATCGTTGCTTGCACCACCTTCAACGCCATTCTTAATAGCGTCGATTTCTGCGCGGCGCATCTGACCAAAGTCAAAGTTACCTAAGGCAACTAAGACAACCATGGTTAAGCACAGCAGGGCGTAGAAGTTCCAAGGGATGGTTGAAATGAATGCTTCCATCTCAGACTCGAAAGCACCAGTGCTCTTGAGGTTAGAGCCAACTGCAGCTGCCCATGAAGAGATAGGGGCAATAATACAGACTGGAGCGGCAGTAGAGTCGATGATGTAAGCAAGCTTAGCACGTGAGATGCGATACTTATCAGAGATAGGACGCATAACGGTACCAACTGTTAAGCAGTTGAAGTAGTCATCAATGAAGATGAATGCGCCTAAGAATGAAGTAGATAACAGAGCACTCTTACGATTCTTAATCTTCTTAGTAGCCCAGTCGCCATAAGCACGAGAACCGCCAGCCATGGCGATTACGTACACTAACGAGCCCAGCAATGAACAGAAGATAACAATGTTGAAGTCAACTTTGTTGACCATCACTGTAAAGGCGTTCTGCACTGTTGAAATGATAGTGAAATCTTGACCCATACCTAAGGTATAGATCAGAGTACCGCTTAAGATACCGATAAGGAGGGATGAGAATACCTCCTTGGTAATCAGCGCTAAGACCACAGCAATCACAGGTGGCAAAATGGATAGCCAACCAGCGTAATACGGTTCCATGAGTCGACCTCAATCCTTTATGCACAGCTCTCTTAAGAATGGTCAAACTCAAAAACTTGATATTCAGACGCAACTAAACAGCCTAACGCTTTAAGCGCTAAGCTTTCTTAAGACTAATACGTGCTGTGCAGCTCGCGACGACAAGCGAGCTAGTTAATTTACAAGACTTGCAAAGTTGCACAATGATTAAGCAATGCGCTTGTATGCAAGATGAAAGTGCACGCAATTATAGCATGCAGTGTGTATCAAGCCATTAATGCACATATATAGTGCAGATATAGCAATCTAACCTAATCGACCTTACCATATGCTAAAAATTGCACCATATATGTGCAAATAATGCTACGGTAAACTACGAAAACTGACTGCACACAAGCAAAAGCATGGTCTACAGATAAAAATGCCCGCAAATGCGGGCCTTTATAAAAAAACTAGTATAAGCAGCACAAAGCCTCAAGAATCGCGCTCTAAAGCAATAATTACTGCTCTAATGAGGCAGGCTCAGCGCTCTTAGGCTTAGGCATGTTCTCTGGATTGAGCTTATCCTTAGCATCTTCAGTAGCGCTACTGTCCTTACTCTTTGGTTCAGCCTTGCTGTCAGCGCCAATAGCTTCCTTAGCCTTCTCAATGCGCTCCTCGCTCTCTTTTTGCTTTTCCTCTGCTAACTCCTGACGAGCAGCAGCTTCTTTTCGGGAGGCATCTGCATAAACCTGACGATCGGCGCTAGATGGTTCAGCAGGAGCCATGGCTGCACGCTTGACTACCTGCATCTTGTCGATAGTAGCCTGAGGATCAGACTCTTCGCCTACATCAATGCTTACTTCACCATCGGTAACGTAGCGCTTGCCGTCTGGACCTGTCTCATATGTGTAAGTTGGAGAAGCTGCATACTGGCCACCAGCGGATTTGTGGGCTTGCTCGTGAACACGTACTTCCTGATCACGGGCCTTCATGTCCTCAATCTGCTGTAACTCTTCTTCAGTGAACTCTTCACCATTAGGCTTCTTTTGCTCGTTTGAAACTTTCTTTTCCTGTTCTGCAGGCTTTTGAGTTTCGCTCTTAGTATCGACTACTTCACCTTCTACATCTACTACACCTTGCTCTTTGTCTGTAGTAGCTGGAGCTGCTTCCTTACCAAAATTACGGTAAGCATTGAAAGCAATATGGTGCTGATGAGCAAAGTGATTATCGCTAGTCTGATTCTGCTGAGTATTAGGAGTAGCTACTCTTACCTCAGTCTGTTGAGTCTGACCTTGTACTCGATCATTCTTCTGAGCACCGCTAATGCCCTGAGCATCATTCTTTTGAGTATTGATGAGGACATTATATTGATTGCTATTAATTCCGCCGATTGCTGCCATTTGTGACTCTCCAATTAGACGGCTGAATGGTTTGATCATACATAGGTATCGACTACCAGCCGAATGTAGATATTCTATTATACCCATACAAATGGGCTTTAAGACAAGTTGTGTGAGCAAGTTAAACCATGCATCACACTACTGTATATCGCTATTAGCAATAGCAAATTTAGTGCTTACCAAAACAAGCTGACGAAACACAACAAAACACACAACAAAACACGCCGCATACTCCGCATATAAAGCGTCGCACAAGCTCCTCAATAACTTAAGACAAGTATCAGGAGCTTGCTACTGGAGCCTCAACAGATGCATCGACCGAAGGTGTAGAACCTGCAGAAGGTGTAGCACCTGCTGACACATTGCCTGAATCGATGTTAGGCTGGAGATTTATATGTGGTTTTGAAGGCATGGCAACGCCAGAGGCGTTTGCAGGAATCTCATCAAAAGTACGCAGTATCTTGCCTCCACGTCTAGACTTGTCGGCATCACCATTGCGAGCTGCAATTTCCTTTTTGATCTTCTCTTGTTCTTCCTTGCTACGTTGCATACGCTCATGCATCAGCATGTTTTGCGCAATTTGAGCAAGGCGTTGAGCTTCTTTATAAATAGCTCTATCCGTCTCAGTTGGTTCGCCACCAGCTAAAGCAGCTTTCATGACACGATGCATCTTCGAGATTGTCTCTTCAGGTGTCTTGCAAGGAGATATATCAATCTTGACTTCACCAGCTGTCTTGTAGCGCTTGCCATCAGGACCAGTCTCGTATTTGAAGCGTGGCTTTTCACAAAGATCACCGCCTGCAGCTAGTCTCGCATTGACCTTTGCCATGACCTTGAGCTCTTGCTTTTTTAGAGAGTCGATTTTGCGATACTCTTCAGGTGTGAGTTCTTTACGGCCTAATGCAGAAAGCTTTTTCTTATTCTCCGCAACAGACGCAAACAGCTGATTTTTGAACTCTTCTTCAGCCTCTTGTTTGCCAAAGTTAAGATAAGCACTTCTTGCCTTATTACGGCACATGCCCATTAGCTCTGGAGAAGTAGCTGCTGCTTTGAAGCTATGTAAGTCAATGACATCATCGCTACTTGCAAAAACACTCTGAGCAGCTTTAGATGCATGGCCTTGCACAGAGCGATCGCTATTTAACTTAGCATCGCTACGCTGAAGATCACGACTATTGCTAATAGAGATCGGGAGCATAAGAGCCTCCTTTCAGATGCTAAAAAGGCAGCTAACAAGCTGCCTTAGAACAAACTATAAAAGAAGATTTTTACTTAAGTTATAAATGTTAACCAAGTAAGCTTAAGCCAAGCTGAGGACGGGTATTAGCCTGCATCAGCATTGAAGCGGCTGCCTGCTGGATGATGGACTGCTGAGATAAGTTAGCAGACTCTTCAGCAAAATCAGCATCACGAATACGGCTGCGAGCA
>NZ_CABTML010000024.1:0-26432 GCF_902485895.1 uncultured Anaerobiospirillum sp.
GCTCTTTTAGCTGACTTCGGATTGATTGTTCCACGTGGAACACGTGTCATCTGACATACTGCATCCAACCACCTCAACTCTACGTTAGCCGGTCACGTTTTCCAACAGCTTTTTGGGATGATTTAGGCTTGAGTGTTCCACGTGGAACAATTGTCATGTAGACCTATTCAACCAAGCACTTAAATCGACGTGAGTGGTTCATTTTTTCAACAGCTTTTTGGGATGATTTAGGCTTGAGTGTTCCACGTGGAACAATTGTCATGTAGATCTATTCAGCCAAGTACTTGAATCGACCTGAGAGGTTATTTTTTTCCCACAGCGTTTTGGGATGATTTTGGTGAGGAGTGTTCCACGTGGAACATTTGGGCGGGGCAACAAAAAAGGCAGCCGAGGCTGCCTTTTTTTGTGTGTACCTGCCAGGCTGTAGCGCGGCGGTAGATGTGTTAATTTTATTGGTTAGATATCAAGGACGGCGCGTTCAGCATTATCAGCAATGAAGTTACGACGCTCCTCTACCTCTTCACCCATCAGCTTGGTTAAGAGACTGTCAGCCTCGATAGCGTCAGCGATGCTAACCTTTAACAGAGTACGAGAGTCTGGAGACATGGTGGTCTCAGAAAGCTGCTCAGCACTCATTTCACCTAGACCTTTGTAGCGCTGAATCTTAACGCCACTAAAGCCTTCCTTCATTAAGGTCTCATAGGCCTCATGGAAGTTAGCTACCTTGATTTCCTTGCTGCCTGAACGAACAAATGCACCGTCTTCAATGAGGTCGCAAACCTTACGGTTCATGTTCTTGAGTAAAGCATAATCAGCAGAATCAAAGAATGAGCTATCTAAGTGATACTCGTAATCCATACCATGAATGTGGTGAATGATTACTGGATAGTAGCAGTTAGCAATCTCATCAAACTTAACTGTACCCTTGAAGTGCAGACCCTCGGATGGGATAGATGGTAACTTCTTAATGAAACCATCAGTCCAAGCAGTCATGCTCTCTTGAGAGTGCATGTCTTCTTTGCTCAGAGCTGGGTAGTACATAAGCTGCAGTAAGATATCTTTTTGGATCTTGCTAGACATCTTTGGAAGAGCAGTCATAACCTTGTTGTAATCAGCAAAAAGACTCTCAAGGGCAGTGCCTGATAATGGAGCAGCATCAGCGTTAACGTGTAAGCTTGCGTTATCTAAAGCTAAAGATGTACGGTACTGCAGAGCTTCCTTATCAGACTGCACATAAACAGTCTGCTTACCCTTTTGATAACGGTAAAGTGGAGGCTGAGCAATGTATACATAGCCACGCTCAATGAGCTCAGGCATCTGACGATAGAAGAAAGTTAAAAGCAGAATACGAATGTGAGCACCGTCCACGTCAGCATCAGTCATGATGATAACGTTGTGATAACGGAACTTCTCTGGATCGTATTCATCCTTGCCCACACCACAGCCTAAAGCAGTAATCAAGGTACCGATCTGCTGAGACTGAATCATGCGGTCAAAGCGTGCCTTTTCTACGTTCAGAATCTTACCGCGCAGCGGCAGAATAGCCTGGAACTTAGAATCACGACCACCTTTAGCAGAACCACCTGCAGAGTCACCCTCTACCAAGAATAACTCACAAACCTCTGGGTTCTTCTCACGGCAACCTGCTAACTTATCTGGCAGTGAGTTGATATCTAAGCCACCCTTCTTACGGTTTAAATCACGAGCCTTACGCATAGCTTCACGTACACGAGCTGACTCGATGATCTTCATGCAGATAATCTCTGCATCAGATGGGTTTTCTTCAAGGAAATCGTTAAAGCTATCTCCCATAGCAGCATCAACAGCATTGGCTGCTTCAGAGCTAACGAGCTTATCTTTAGTCTGTGAGGAGAACTTTGGATCAGGCATCTTAACAGAGATAACAGCAGTTAAGCCCTCACGTGAGTCATCACCTGAAGTGCTTACCTTGTGTTTCTTAAGAAGACCTGACTGCTCTAAGAAGTTGTTTAAGGTACGAGTTAAAGTACGCTTAAAGCCCATTAAATGGGTACCACCGTCCTTTTGAGGAACGTTATTGGTAAAGCAGAAGATGCTCTCGTTATAAGCATCAGTCCACTGCATAGCAATTTCAACCTGGATATTGTCCTTGTTAACTGACTTGCAATGGAAAATCTTCTTGTTAAGAACGTTCTTACCCTTGTTAAGGTAATCAACGAACTCGAGAATACCACCCTCATGGTAGAAAGTGTGGGTCTTACCTTCAACGCGCTCATCAGTAAGAATAATCTTGATGCCGCTGTTTAAGAAAGCAAGCTCACGTAAACGCTTCTCAAGTATCTTGTACTCAAAAGTGGTAATCGAGAAGATTTCAGGGCTTGGCCAGAAACGTACGCAAGTACCAGTGTCGTCTGCATCGCCAATAGCACCTAAAGGAGCTTCAGGTACACCACCGTTTAAGTAGACTTGATGCCAAATCTTGCCCTGTCTACGAATAGTCAATTCGAGACGATCTGATAGAGCATTAACGACAGAGATACCAACACCGTGAAGACCGCCAGATACCTTGTAGGAGTTTGAATCAAACTTACCACCGGCATGCAGCACAGTCATTACAACTTCTGCAGCAGATACGCCTTCTTCTGGGTGAATGTCTACAGGAATACCACGACCATTATCCTTTACGGATACGGAACCATCCTTATGGATAGTTACAAGAACCTGATCACAGTAGCCAGCTAAAGCCTCATCAATTGAGTTATCTACGGCTTCAAACACCATATGGTGTAAGCCGGAGCCGTCATCGGTATCGCCGATATACATGCCTGGACGCTTTCTTACAGCCTCTAGACCATGCAGCACTTTAATGCTGTTACCACCGTAATTGTCTTGCACGTCTTGTTCAGACATTTTGACCTCTTTCTTTAGCGCATAAATACCCGCTGAACTATGGGACAAAGGCACATCAGTTATCTGATGCGGCTAACGACACCATACCCCTATCTAAGGCGAACACCTTATAGTCAGATCTATCTTTAGGGAGGAGGAGTTCTTGGCGGATGTTGCTTATGAATACTTGATGTCGGCACTGTAGCAGTGTATTAAGCAACTCTTTTTGTGAATTGTCATCTAACTCAGAGTTGAGATCGTCGATGAGATAAATGCATGATCGATTGCTATGCTCTTTTAGCAACATTCCCTGAGCTAAACGCAAAGCGTAAACTAGCATTTTTAACTGTCCTCGAGACAGAGTTGCACCTGCTGAAACAGTGTTATTTTTGATCTTAAGATCAGCCCTGTGACAACCGTAAAAAGTATAGCCTAAAGCCTTGTCTTTTTCAAGGTTTTGAGCCAGTACAGACCTTAGATTTAAGCCTTTTTCCCACCCAGGATTTAACTCAAATTTGATCTTAAAATTAGGCAAAAATCGACCTATGATTTCCTGCAAAATTACCTGCAGTCGACTCAAATATTCCACTCGTTTTTCAGTGATTTGTTCACACAAAAGCGCAAGCTGTTCATCCCAGAGAGTAACCTCATCAAATGCATTATGATTTGATGCAAAAAAGCCCCCTGGAACAGCCTGTATAAGCCCATCATGGGCGTTATCTGCGCTTTTAGCTACACCAAATTGAGCCCCTTGGGATAGCGCGTGCATGTCTAAATCATCGTGCAAAACATCATCTTCACTTGATTCATGATACTGCTCAGTTAAGTCTTGCTCATGTATATTTGAGTTGCTTTGACCTACAGGCAACTTGTCATTTAAAGGACGACCTGAAGGGCTAACTAATTGAGATGAGTGGCCTTGTACATTACTAATCTGATTTGCTTGATACGTCTCAAAGGCATTAAAGTCCATATCTGCTAAGGTACGCGATACACCCTTACGTTTAAGCATTTCCTTACGCAGAAGAGAATTTCTTTGCTTGAGAATTTTACGGTACTGCAGCCATAAGTTCTTAAACTCTGGATCTGTGTAGTACACACCCCAGTCGATGAAACTACGTCGCCCCTCTGCCTCTTTAGTAATCAGCTCAACACCTTGCGGATGAATAATCTGTACGCAGATAAGATCGATAAGATCGATCATGCGCGAGACCTGATCAGAATTAATCTTAATCACCGCGTTTTCTCCGCGACTTCGAGACATTCCTATGGTGGTGTCTACTCCCTCTTCATCTTCTTGTACTAAAGCAAAGATGTTAAAGCATGGACGCCCCTGTTTAATCAGGTACTGATAGGACGAGGTTCTAAAAGAACGAGCTAATGACAGATAGTGAATTGCCTCAATCACAGAAGTCTTGCCACTACCGTTAGGACCGCATAAGAAGTTAAAGCCCTGGCAAGGCTCTATCTCTGCGTAGTCCATATTACGAAAGTCGTTAATGATAAGACGTTTGATATACATCCGTGATTTCTCTGTAAATAGCGTCTAAGTGCGGCGATGAACTTGTTTTACATCATCCTTAATGAGATCAGGCCCCTGCATGCACTCGTTTATTTGGTAACGAAGCATACAGGAGCCTGTTGTATTTTGTCTTATAGCATTAGCTATTAGACTGAAATATGGCTTACTAAGTAACGCACTCTGATGCCTAACTCATTGATCTCAATGTTAGGACGCAGCATGGTATTGGTGTAAGGAGGTGCAAAGCAGAAAACAACCTGAGGGGTTTCGATTGCGTTTAAGAAGTCCTTAACGAAATCAGCGTTTAAGTTGATATCGCGGTTGCCCTTTTCATCCTGGTAATTAATAGGTAAACGAGCAGCACCAATTTCATGATCGGCGTTTTGTGAACGAATATCTAAGTTGTTATAAGTAAAGCACATGTTAATGAGATTCATGCGCTTATTAGAGAACAGAGATACACGCTTAACGTAGGTCTTTAATGAATCAAGATCTACTGGTAATTCTGGTGAGCACTTTGATGGCAGAATACCGCGTACATTAGGGAACTTGCACTTTAAGATGCGGCTTGCAATGCTGAACATACCAATCTTGGTAGCAACAAAGTTCTCACTGACGCTTAAGGTTAATGGGCGATCTGGTGAGTTAGATAAGAGCTTTTGCATCTCAGTTACGCCACGCAGGGTCATTGAGAATGCAATATCTTCTGAAGCTTCTTCAGCAAGCTGGGTATCTAACACTGCCATACGGTGGCCGTCTAAAGCAAAGATAGTGAACTCATTGCCACGTACTTCAAAACGAACACCCTTGAGGTAGTCGCGGTACTCTTCACGTGATACGCAGAAAACTGACTTTTCAAGCATGAAGCGCAGCTTGTGTTCTTCTACTGTGAACTGACGAACATTCTGCTCTTCACTCATCTTAAAAGATGGGAACTTAACGTTCTCAGCCATAAGACGAACACGCATAGAGTAAGTTGCACGATCTGACTCGATGTTTAAAAGCTCATCATTCTCATCGAGCTCTAAAGACACATCATCTTTAGAACCTAAGCTCTTAAAGAAGTTAGCAGCCTTGTCTGATGACATTAAGAAAGTACCTTCACTTTCACATGCGCCATCAGCAAAAGGAACAACAGCACTGATTTGAACAGTATTGTCAGTACCGCTTAAAGTAAGGGCATCCTTTCTAACTTCAACTAATACATACTGAGACAGGTCATCTGGATTAGATGAATTGGAGGTGCAAATATTGGCAACAGTAGTAATTGGGCCAATAATTGATTGTACAGGTACGGTAAATTTCATGATGTCACCAAAGCTGAAACTTACGTCTCAACGTAAAACGTGTATAAGCTTAAGATTACTTAAGCTTGAGCTTTAAATTCTGAGTAGCTTAGCTCTTCTGACGCTAAACCAATCACAAAAGCACTCATGGCTATTTCACATACAGTGTCTCGCCATGGTTCGTGCATATTATACCTTATGCCCAAAATACATCTGGGCAAAGTGATCTTTTAATCAAAGAAGCTGAAATATATCAGCTTTTCGCGATATACGCCACCGCTATAACCGTTTAGACATTTCTGATGGATTCAATAAAAACATAATCCATTGAACATCAGAACGCTAAACAGCACTAAACACGTATATCCGCTGTTGCATAAGTACCATCATCCTCAAATGCCTTAAGCACGAGGTGCGTATGCTTATGCAAGCTGCTTTTTAACTACTTGCATGATGTTGCGATACTTTTCGTGCATAAAGGTATCGCTAATGATGCGCTTCTTAGTACGGCTTACTGCCTCATGTACAGAGGAGTGATCCTTGTTAAAGGCGCGACCAATGTCGTTTAGTGAGTACTTGCCTTCAAAGACTTCACGAATCACTGTCATAGCAAGGGAACGGGCCATTGATACCGGCTTCTTCTTGCGAGATGACAAGATATCTTTAACAGTCACATTGAGCTCTTTAGCTGCAATATCCATAACATCTGACATGCTAAGGGACTGTCTATCTTTGCAAGTGAATCGAGACATGCATCTTACAGCCTCATTCATGGTGATCACACCAGAATTACACTGCAGCGATAACAAGGTCTTTAAGACACCATCTAACTCACGTACGTCTGATGAAACCTTTGAAACAATGTAATCTTTAACATTGTTCTCCATGGTTAAATGCAAATGCTCACATCTTGCATCAAGCATCAAGCGACGGGTTGAAGCTGATGGGGCTTTTACCTCAAGGCATAGACCACTATGTAACAGTGACATAAGGTGATCATCAAAACCAAAATTCTGCAGCTGAGCTGGAGGCACATTGGCACATAAGATGAGCTGGCTGCCTGGTCTATCTAAGAATGCTGAGATGACACCGTAGAACACTTCACGGCTCTTAGTAGCACTCTTAAACTCCTGAAGATCATCAAATACCAACACACGCTTGTCTAAGAAGCTCTTGTGGAAATAAACCTGCTGATTATTAAAGCGGTTCTTCTGCAGGTCAGAAATAGTTGATACGTAATGACGAATGAAGTCCTTAGTACGAATATAACCAATCTGATTTTCAGGCATGCCTAAAGCCTTCATCTCATTAACAATGGCATTGAGTAAGTGAGTCTTACCTGCGCCAGAGTCACCGTAGATATACAGTGGATTATGAGCTGGGTTGCCTGGATTATTTGCAATAGCACGTACGCTATTGAGCACAGTAGCATTCTTCTTGTCGCAAACAAAAGAGTTAAAGGTGTACTCAGGATTTGTTGCTACAGATGGGCAAATGATTGGCTCATCTTTTTGAGTAGAAGCTACATTGTTTTGCTTACGCTTACCTGTAGTTGGCAGATCGATTTCAGGCAGAATCTCATAGGCATTCTTAGGGAATGCACCATTGCTATGAGTTTGAGCCATGAAACGATCAAAGTCAGTAAACTCACGCTCATTGAGGTTATTAGCAGCTGCATAAGGCATTTGAGGCTCTAACATGCCATTGACCTGATTAAAGGCAGCGTTTGGCACCCCAGTAAGCTGAGCATACAGATCTACATTTTGCGCATACTCGGCTGCATAGATATCTTGAGCAGTTAATGCACGACGCTTATTGCGAGGCTCTTCATCATAAAGATCGCAATCATTGCCGTAAGCATGATTTGACTCATATCCTTGCATATGAGAGACATTAGCAGCGCATACACTACCTTGAACCATTGGATCTACAGGAGCGCTAGGAGCTACAGCTGATGATGCTAACATGCTCTGAGCTGATGGCATGGCCATAACTGCAGGATCACAGTGCTCTGATGGCATTGCCTGAGCTACAGGAATAGCCTGTGCTAACGGCATTGTCTGAGCTACAGGAATAGCCTGAGCTGATGGCATTGCTTGAGCTGCTGGCATGGTCATAGATTCTGGAGCGATTTGAGACTCAGTTTGAGCCATAAAAGGCTGCTGCATCTGCATCTCAAGTGCGCTATCAGGCTGATTATGAGCTAAAAACTGCTGCTGCACCTGATGAAGCTGAGCATTTAAATGCTCATATGCTGCAAGATCATCAATAGCGTTGTCATTACGAGCAGTTGACGGCATGCAGACGTCTTCATTTACGTTGCTGCTATCAAGAGCCTGCTTCATAAAGCTATAAGGATTGTACTGATCTGCACCTACAGTGTTGTTATTTACAACATTAATCTGTGCTGAAGATTGATTTGGTACATGACCTAACAGATCATTGTGCACTGATCGATCTTGATAGTCATTGCCCTCAATAGTGGTGCTCTGGAGAAGATCTTGGCTACGTGAATTATCTGCATCTAAGTAAGCAGGATCCACATCAGAGACATATTCTGATGGAGGTACATCACCAAACTCTTCAGCATTAAAATCACTATCCTCATATGCCTCTAAGCACTCCACATCCATTTGTCGATAGCTGTACTCATGGGCATGGCCACTAAAGACATCTTCGTCAGTGACCTCAGGATCAAGGCAATCATCAAACTCATGACGGCGATCTTCAAAGATCGGATCAATGCCATCATCAAAGTACTCAGAGTAAAGATCACGATCATTCATGACATCGCTAAAGAGGCCTGATGGAGGATCCATATATGGCACACCAATATCAGAATGATTTACATCCATCGCTGCATGCTTAAGACCTTCTGTAAACTCGCTAGCTGTAGCATCGTTTGCTACTGCAGCTACAGGCATAGTGCCTGAATCAAGAAGGGTTTGTTGCATTACATGAGAAGAATCCACATGTGGGTTAGTGAAACCTTCAGCTTGTGGGATGTGATTTTGACTCTGTGGGATTACGTTATTTACGCAATCTTGCTTTGTATCTTCAGCAAATGAGATCTCTTGCTCGTTACCATGGAACAGATCATGGTCTGCATTAGTTACGTTCTGCTGACTTTCATGCACACGAGGAGCTTGAGGAGCTAATGAAAGATCTTCATCGTGATCGTTAGAGCGAGTTTGAGCGCAGGCATTCATGAAAGATGAATCCTGTACATACTCTTCAACTTTACGATCGCTGCTTACGGAGCTTTCCTGAAGGGCAGCGTCGAGGACTTCTTTAGGTACACCAAGCTTACGAACGTTTGCAAAAGGTTGCACCGATCCGCCGACAGCTAATTCTCTAGCTCCGGTTGAGAGGGTATTAGTAGATGAGGTTGAATTAGTCAGAATGCACTTAGTCTTTGCGTATAAAGGCGCACCAAACGCCTCGCAAAGAGGTACGTTCACACTGACGGTATTCAAGAAAGTGCGATCAAGCAGCAACTGAGACTCATAAAGATGACTCAGTTCTTTAGCAGATACGATCTCGCATGAAAAGCCAAGATCATCCTGCTGCAGCATATGTCTTACTTCGCAAAAACAACGAGTTGCGTAAGGAGCGAATGCATTGTAGATGTATTCGCTTGAACAAATAAAGCGCACCTTATCTAACTGCTTATCAAGGATGAAACCAACCTCGTAGAAAAACAGTTTGATAACGCGTGCTTCCAACATCTCGTCAGTCGCAGCTGCGACACGTAAGACTGCCTGACGCCATAATTGCCAGGAATCCATGACGGTCCTTACCAACCTTTCAGACGGGCATCACCCCCGCCACCTACTTCAAAAGATAGCCAGTCTATATAGGGAAGGTTGGCTGCCTTTTGAAGTAGAAGCGTGAACTCGGGTCTCTTTACCGCGTGCATAAAAGGTCTAAAAGCAGACAGTAGCTTTTAACCTGTCTGTGGTTTAACCATTAAACATCATCAACACAACAGCTCCTCCTGTATGCCTGCCTCTAAAAAAGGAGTGAATACAGCAGTCACTGCTATTGAGTCTTTATACAGCACGATGTTTAAACATCTAAAGGACTCTTAAGTATGATCGCGGTTTAAAAGCGACACCGTTATTGCCAGAGTTTTACCAAGAGGTTTCCCTGGTTCATACACGACATAAGATCACTATTAGATGAGTTGAAAGAACATATGAAAGTACAGTTCCCTGCTGCTTTATCACATGTAACTCTCGATCGTACCGAATGATGTTTGACAAAAATCGGAAGCTGCTGCTATCTACTGGGGATTGATGTGATCAGATCCTTAAAGCAATGCAAGCTTATAGGACTGATTGGCGTACTAGTCGTAATCGACTGAACATTAGTACTAAGAACACCAATACAGTAGTGCATGCGTGATAAAAAACTCCATCTCTCCAGTTTGCGATCGCTGCTTCGCCACGATCACTTACTGACGACACTTATGCTCCTTTTTTAAAACTAAAGGGCGTACAAGCCCGCCCCTGCATGGTTAGCGGGTAAGCGGACAATTATCTGAGCATAATGAAGTCGGCGCTTTCATCACCTTAATAGCTGTTTAGCTACAGGAACCCACTAGGCCCTTGAGCAACGAAAGGAGAAGGAGCTGAATTAAAAAGCTGAGACTGATCTCATGATCTCAATAAAAGATCATACGCAAAAATAGCGTATCTAAAGATCAAAAGTTGAACACCTTTCGATCTCTCTAAAACCAAGATATCAAGATCTTAAAAGAGCAGTCTTGTTACTGATCACCGCATGATCTTAAACAGTATTACAGAACGCTTGCCAGGGTATGAGCAATACCGTTTTTTATGCGGTTTTCAGTGCATCCGTTTAGGATGACTGAGTAGTGACTTATTGTACCATATTACCAAGGTGTTTTGAGATCATTTTGCCGATCGTGATTGTCTTAAAAACCTACTAAGATCTTGATCTTACGATCCTGATCCAAGATCATCACGATAGACAAGCGGATCATAAACATCCACTGCAAGATTAAAATTTTTCTAAAAAAATTAGCTGACATTCATGGCGATTTGTGCTCAAGAATCATGATCTTAAGATCTTACATTTTACAACCAAGATCACCCAAAAGATCACTGATCTTATGAAGCACTAGCACAGATGCTTTTAGCATATTTAAGCCTTGCAGCAACACTTGGCAACATCAACAATTATACGCCACGAAAGTTAAGTGATCTTAACTTACGATCCAAAAACTCACTTAAAATTGCTCTTAGACCAAAGATCGCAAAATAGTCCTATTCAGATCATAAGATCGTACGATGTTTAGACCGCAAATTTGCACAATCGTGCAAATCTTTCATTACCATGCAAGATCTTGCGATCGCCATCATTTTGAGTCCTAGATCTTCACCTCAAAATGATCTGTCATCACTCTTATGAGATCTCAATAACGCCGCACCTTCCCATACCCACCCAATATTCTTATAGCTGATCGCGCATTTTAGATAAAAGCAAGATCTCACTCTGCCATGATCCTACATCCCACCAGTGATCTTAGTTTGGGGCTCATTAAATGCCTTGAAGATTCAACTTAGCTAAACCATCAAGATCACATGCAGTTTAAAGATCAAAGATCAAAACTTAGCCTATGGAGTGAAGATCGTCTTGCAGCAAAAGTTAGTAGAACTTTACGCTCAAAATCCGTAAAGCAAAAAGGGCCTATTTATCGCATTTTAAGATCTTATCTCCCAATCCACAAAAAAACACAAAATCCCCACAAACACGATATTTATCACGTTCGCTCGCGATCTTAGCCAAGCTCTGTATGGCGCATACTTCATATAATTAGTGCGAAAAAACTCAAAGTATGCGCCAAAACGCATCTCGTTTATCTAAACTAAATCAGCACTAACTTATTGTGCTAAGAGAAGATCTTTTAAGAGATATTAAAGTGCAGCTTTTCCCTCACAGCAATCCACCGATCTTATGATCTTAAGTCTGATCCTTTTGTACGACCTATCATATGTTCTCGATGAGATCACTCACCTCGATCTCATTGTTCACTCAGCTTAAAGATCACGCTACCAGCATCGATAAGATCTTGCACTTAATAGTAGTACCAAGATCTTCTTTCTTATTGCTGCCACATCCTAAGCTTTCAATCATGTCGATAGCTTACAAGAACCAACAAGAGATCTTAAGCTAAATACTGAAGGCATCTCAACAAAACTTTTCCCCACAACCAAGCATTGCAATAGTAGTACACATCTATAATCCCACAAGCACAACTAAAAAATGCAAAATTTGCATAGGGCTTACTTTGCTTGTGGGAAACTCCCACAGAGTCGGATACATCTATAGTAGTGAAGTTCTACTCAAGATCTACTGCAGATCTACTGCAGATCTACTTTTGTCTCGATCCAATTACCCACTGCTTAGATAGATATAAATGTTCTAGGCACAACCAACTTAATCACAAAGGATTATTACTTTACCCTACATATATATGTAGAGGCACGATCTTACGCTCACGATCTTTTGTATATAGCGAGACCGTAAGATCTTATATTGAGTAGCTACTAACTATTTTGTGTTTAGAGGATCATAATTGGCCACGATCTTGAGCTGCATGATCAACACTGACGATCTTGATTAAGATCTTAAGTATTGATCTTGCTAAGGGAGAGTTCTGTTTTAATCGATGATCATCTGCCATGCCCACAGCTAATGTGGATAGGTTGATCTTTTTTAGCTCTACATGGGCATGCTCTAATCTACTTAACTAGGGCAGGTTAGCAAGTTTAAATGTCTTAGATTTAAGGCTTTTTATATGATGAAAGCTGACTTATGCAGCGCTTTAGGGCATCTGTCTAAATGAAGAGGTCATTAGAGCAATGATGAAGGCTTTCTCAGTAGCGATCTGTAAGGCGATCTTGTTTTGATGAGGGTGCTCATGAAAAAACTTGCTTTATAGGTAAAAATAGCGCTTAAAGACCTTGATTTAATATAGCTATAGACTGTAGAATACGCATTTCAGTATGCCCACCTAACGCATCTGGCCTTGTGCTGCGGCTCTTTAGCTGCAACAGCCTGGCTGTTAGTTTGGTCTGTGCTACAGATTTTACTCAATGATCAGCATGAGAGCTTTGGCGCTTATCGCTGATATTGACGTGTCAGGAACATAGAGCTTCACTACTGAGGGTTACTCTAGTGGAGGTTGTGACATTCATAAGCCTAGCTTAAATGAGTGCATCACCTGACAGCGTTGTCAGCCGAATACTGTTGAAGTATCCGGTGCCGGATAGTGACTGAGTTTTGATGCCCAGATGAGGACGTCGATACCGTACAAATCCGGGATTGAAACTTATGAAATGGCATAGCCGCTGAGGCAAATGCCAACCCTTTGGAGAATTTTTCAAATGAAGCGTACTTTCCAGCCTAACGTTTTAAAGCGTAAGCGTACCCACGGTTTCCGCAAGCGTATGCGCACTGCTGACGGTCGCCAGGTTTTATCCCGCCGTCGTGCAAAGGGCCGTAAGCGTTTAAGCGTTTAATTCCTTAAATGCCTAATAGTGCCTTTCCTCGTGAGGCAAGATTACTTGCTTCCGAGGATTATGACCGGGTATTTAAAAAGCCCGTGCGCGTCAGCGCTCAAGGAATACTAATTCTTGCTTGCAAGAATGACCAAGACTGCGCAAGGCTCGGGCTAGTTGTTCCTAAGAAGATTCTAAAACGTGCGGTATGGCGTAATCGCGTCAAGCGTCTGGTTAGAGAGTCTTTTAGAAACACACGGGAATCCCTTCCTAATATAGATCTGGTTTTCTTAGCCAGACCTGGTATAGGCGATATCAGTAATCGCGATATTAGTTCAACTTTAGATGGCTTATGGGTTCAAATCTCTCGCCGGTTGGGCAAACAGCGATCTTAATGATTCGTACCTACCAAAGGCTCCTAAGTCCTGTATTGGGCCAACACTGCAGGTTCTATCCTAGCTGTTCTCAATACACCCTAGAAGCTATTAAAGAGTGGGGACTCGGTAAGGGCATGTGGCTCGGCACAAAACGTATTTGCCGTTGCCACCCCCTTAATGAAGGTGGTATTGACCCAGTTCCACGCAATCCTCTCTCTAATCAGCATCTCTCAGGTTATGATGAACCTGACGACACTAATGCATTTTCCCCTACCTCTCTTTTAGATGAAAATAGCATCGACGCTACAACTGTATCTGTAGCAAACGACTCAACTTCATCACAGCCAAACTCTACTGCCTCATCTAGAGACCAAATAGTCAACAAGACCACTAGAGTTAATAGCTCTAATGATAAATACGATAGATAATCCCTATCTAATTAAAGGCAAGTTTGTCTGCCAATAAAAGCACACCTTTAACATTTCAAAGGCGTCTGATACCTCTTTTGTAAGCCAAAGTGATGAGATTACTGCTACGCAATTGAATTTTACATTTGCTTTAAAGCAATCATCATGTAATGCACCGCCGCTCCATATAACTATGTGATTTTTCGGCTTCTATTTTGGTTTTTATGGGCTTTATTGAGTGTGAATAACGAATCATGGCAATAATACAAGGCAAGTTGTGATCACTCTCTAGAAAAGGAATCGCAATTTAACCGCATCGGACAGCCTAATTAGGCTATAATATTGCACTTTGGTAAAGTTCTAGATCTTCTGTCTTACGACATGAAGTTAAGACATATGGATGGGGTATACAGGCATTTTGCCAAGTAACTCTGCCGTAATCCTGATCATCCTGCTTACAGGTATTAACAATCAGGCTGCAGAACTTTTAATTAGGCGTAATGGCAGTGCCTGTACTTGATACATGCGGTGTTTAACGCATTTTATGCGTCAATGACGTGTTTTTAAGCTAAAAACGGTTTCTTGAGATGGAACAACAGAGAAACATACTTTTCATTCTGTTCTTAAGTTTGACCCTGTTTATCTACTGGGCTTACGAGAGAGATAAGATTACTATGGAGCAGCAAGCTCAGCTGCACGCTGAGCGCTTAGAGCAGATGGCTGCTGCTGAGAGTTCTCAAAGCTCCACAGGCAAACTCATTAAGATCACCTCAGACACTCTCGAGCTGTCTATTTCATCCATTGGCGGTGATGTTGTTGACGCTAAGCTCTTAAAGGTCAAGCAGGAACAGGGTAAGGATGATCCTTTCCACCTCTTAATGATTGAGCCACTGTTCACCTACCAGTCACAGTCTGGTTTAATCGGTGCTAACGGCCCTGACTCTAAGGCTCGTCCTACCTACACCTTTAGCAATGACAATATTGTTATGCAAGAGGGTGAAGATAGCGTCAGTGCAGTCTTAAAGTTCACTCAAAACGGTGTTGATTACACAAAGACCTACACTTTAAAGCGTGGCTCTTATGTTGTAGACGTTAAGTACGACGTAGTAAACAACTCCGGTAAGAACGTATCCATGGCTTTCTACGGTCAGTTAAAGCAGACTGTGGATGCAACCATGCAGTCCAACTCAGGTCTGTTCATGGTAGCAGGTGCCTACCGTGGTACCGCTTACTCCTCTGACGAAACCCGTTATGAGAAGCACACTTTAGAAGACTTAGCAGATCTTTCAAAAGATCGTACTCCACTTAACGTTAAGACCAGCGCAGGCTGGGTTGCTATGATTCAGCACTACTTCGTATCTGCTTGGATCGGTGACACCTCTGAAGGCGTTAAGAATGTAATCTTCTCTAATGCAAGCAAGGACGGTTCTGAGGCTATTATCGGTATCCGCTCTGAGGCTACTACCATCGCTCCTTCACAGAGCCATGAGTTTAAGTCCTCCATGTGGATTGGCCCTAAGAGCCAGGATGAAATGGAAAAGGTTGCACCTAACCTTGATCTCACCGTAGACTACGGCTGGCTGTGGTTCATTTCCATCCCATTATTCAAGATCCTTGAGTTCATCCATGGTTTCATTGGTAACTGGGGCTTTGCCATCATCGTTCTGACCTTAATCGTCCGTGGTGCTTTATTCCCACTGACCAAGGCTCAGTACACCTCAATGGCTAAGATGCGTCTGTTAGCTCCTAAGATGCAGGAGCTGCGTGATCGTTATGGCGATGACCGTCAGAAGTTAGGTCAGGAGACTATGCGTCTTTATAAGACTGAGAAAGTAAACCCACTTGGCGGTTGCTTCCCATTACTTATTCAGATGCCAATCTTCATTGCTCTGTACTGGACCTTAATGGAGTCCACCGAGCTGCGTCATGCTCCATTCATGTTATGGATTACTGACTTATCTGTACACGATCCGTACTTTGTAACCCCAATCCTGTACGGTATCTCCATGTACTTTATCCAGAAGATGTCTCCAACTCCTGTAACAGATCCAATTCAGCGTAAAGTATTCATGGCTATGCCATTCATCTTTACCTTTATGTTCTGTACCTTCCCAGCTGGTCTGACCATCTACTGGTTAATCTCTAACCTGTTCACTATCTTCCAGCAGGTTATCATTTACCGCTCACTTGAAAAGCGCGGCTTACACGTTAAGAACCAGTAAGCTAAACAGCTCTTTAGAGCTTGTGCTTTGAGCTAAAAGCCCCGCCATCTCAACGTCATACTAAGTGACAATGGATGCGGGGCTTTTTCATTAATCGGCCTATTAAATACGTTTGCCGCTCACAGACTAATGCTAAGGCAAGTGCAAGGCAGGCACACTAAGTTAGGTCACTAAGCTACTTAAAATTCTTTGTTTTCAGGGTGCAAAAGATCTGTTTTTGATGAAGCAGACATTTGCTATTTTACGCGCAAGTGCTGATGTAATCAGGCTTTGCAAACTAAGATCCCCACAAGACGCGAATTTAAACAATACAAGCATATAATTGTTCTAACTTAATAGTCAGGAACTTCATTTATATGATCGACTTTACCGATTCTATTGCGGCTATAGCCACCGCCCCAGGTCGCGGTGGCATCGCCATCATACGTATATCAGGCCCTGATGCTCTAAACGTAGCACAGAGCCTTATTAATAAGCGCAGCACTAACCATGATGCTAAGGACGAGCAAAAGAGCGCTCTATCAGAGGGGCAAAGCAGCTCTGCTGATCTAAAGCCTCGTTATGCCTACTTTAAAAAGTTCTACGATGGCGATGAGGTAGTCGATGAGGGCGTGCTCTTATATTTCAAAGCCCCATATTCATACACTGGTGAGGATGTAATCGAGCTGCAAGGCCATGGCGGTAATGTAGTACCGCAACGCCTCTTAAGTACAGTCCTTAAACACAAGAATGTGCGCCAGGCTGAACCTGGTGAGTTCACTCGTCGTGCCTTCTTAAACGGTCGTATGGATCTTACTGCTGCAGAGGCTGTCGAAGACTTGATCTCTGCTGGATCTGAGAGTGCAGCTAAGGCAGCTATGGCATCTTTAAATGGAGCCTTTGCTGAGCGCTTAAACTCACTTACTGAGCGCCTTACTACCTTGCGTGTGCGTATCGAGGCTTGCCTTGATTTCCCTGAGGAGCACGAGGACTTCTTTGACTCAGGCCGTGCTGCTAGTGAGATTGATGATCTGATTAAGGATGCTCAAGAAGCACGCACCATCGCCAATCAGGGCCTTAAGCTCAATGAGGGTGCGCGTATTGTGCTCGCAGGTCGACCAAATGCTGGCAAAAGCTCTTTATTAAATGCTTTGGCAGGCGCAGAAAGAGCCATCGTTACCAACATTCCTGGCACTACTCGCGACGTGCTTACTGTGAATATTGAAATCGGCGGTATCCCTGTAACCATTACAGATACGGCTGGTATTCGTGATGAGCCATCCGATGAGATCGAGGCTATCGGTATTCGCCGCGCTTTAGATGAGTTAAAGCAAGCTGATCTTATATTACTGATGGTTGATAGCTCTAAAGAGGCATCTGATGCTGTCGACACTTTAAACCACATCAATACGATGTTTGATAATCCACAAAACATCTTAGTGGTTAAGTCCAAACAAGATCTCGAGCCTAATGCTCAAACAGCAGCATTGCTCTCTAGCGCTCCTTTAAATCAATATCCTCAGGTTCCTACCTCCACCAAACAAGAAGGTGGTTTAGATGAGCTACGCAATAAACTCAATGAGATCTTAGGCATCATTCCAAGTGAAGGAGTGTTCTCTGCAAGACGTAGACATTTAGGTGAACTTGAGGAGACTTACGAGGCCATTTTAAGAGCTCGTGAGCTAATTGATTTTGGCGATCTGGTATTAACGGCACGTGAGCTAACCATTGCCCAAAACCACTTAGGCACCATTACCGGCAAGATCACCTCTGATGATCTCCTGGGAAAAATTTTCTCTACTTTCTGTATTGGTAAGTAAGAGCTAAAGATAACGATCCTGACTTAAACTAGCGCTAGCTTAAATGTGGTTTGGCTAGCGTAGTTTTATCGAAGATTTACGCTACCTAGGATCAAGATGCTTTAGGTAGACAGTTTCACAATGACACTGATAAGTTAAGTGTTACTTATCATGCACTCTCAACCTACATCACATACTTATTATTATGCATATCATTTATGTACAATCACACATAACTGTCACTTAGATTAGACAAAATCTACGGCATAATAGCTAAGTGCCTTGATGATGTCTTGGCATCAAAGATATTAAGATAAATAGAATATAAAGATTTCAATCATAGGTTAACGATAATGTTTACACCCGAAAAATATCTAGGCAAAACTATAATTGGTGTTCTCGACTATAACCGTGCAGATATGGTGAACCAAGATGAGAACACACTATGTTATATATATCCACGATATGTAGTTAACGGCAATAAATATGAAGCTATCAATGACTGGGATGAATTTCCACCTCAAGGACGTTTAGATGTACGTTTAGCTGGTGATGCAAAAGCACAGTCATTTTGTAAAGAATATGGAGCCGTCGTTAGCTTTAGACTAAATTCACAAATAGACGCTCAAACTATTAATCAAAGCCATATTCGCGTACGTTTCAATAGACAGTTAGGTAGAGACAAATCAGAAGTCTGGATTGAACCAATCGATAGCAAAGCTTTCTATCAGATCATTGAAACTGCACAACGTCTTAAGAGCATTCTTGAAACTAGAACTATTGAGCCCGAGTTCTATATTAATAACTGCTATACCAACCATATTCTGCTGCATTGCGAAGGCAAGTTCTATGGCCCATTTGGCTTTGATAAGACCGATAACGGCATCAAGCTTGTTGGCCTAGAGCGTTATGACTATATGATTGGCGCATATAGCCCACAAGATTTATTAGACTCCATTCTTGATGTAAGTGATCACTCTTGGAATCACAATCGTCTGCTGTGCAATTTAGTACCAGTGCAAAAGACCTCGGTAAGAACATGTACAACCACCTATGACATGATCGATCACCGTCTCTTGCTTAACACCTTCTTAGATCATGCCAAGCAGCGTTTTAACTACTCTCGCGAAGAAGCTCGCAATATTAAGGATTATTGTAACAATGCACTCAATGTATTAGATTCAATGACCATTAGCGAAGAGCGCAAACAAAAACTGCGTGAGTTGCTTCCTGAGATCTTCAGCTTTAGCGATCTTACTGATGAGCTGATGCGTTTTACTGTAAGTAACAACGAATTAAGACAGCAGCTTATTCAATGCATTCAAGAAGATAAGAATGGCATCTTAGAAAGCAAAACTTCTAAGAATGCACTCAATGATGTAATGCAAAACATCTCACGTTCTGAGTCTTCTATTGATAGCACTGAGATTGAAGGCAGTGAGACTAATCAGGCCTTTGCAACTGCAGTAAAGGACTTAAAGGCTAAGTTACAAAAAGCTGAAGAAGAAAGCTCTAAGCTTAAGTCAGAAAATGAGGCACTTAACCGCCAGGTTGATGATCTTAAGTCCAAGACCAACTCACTGACCCGTCGTCTTGAAAGTGTTGATGATCTCAAGGTCATGCAAGCTCGCTATGACAAGCTCTCTGAAGCGATTAGCAATGGTGAGAAAACTCTTGACGCAATGCGCAAGGAGATCGAAACCAAGAACAACATGAAAGAAGAGCTCGACAAGGGCTGCGATAGCGTCTTACAACGACTGCAAAGCAACATTGCTAAGTTCAAAGACACTGCTGACTTTGCTGTTAAGTTCATTGAGGCTGGTATCTTTGCACCTCCGATGCAGCAACATGTCTATACCTCTTCTAAAAATAGTGTAGAGCAAGTTTCTGACATTCAAGAAACTCAGATTAACACCTTTAATCCTGCAGTACTGATGAACGATGATGACTTTAAAAAGCCAGAAGATATCATCAGCATGGTCAGCACCTACATTAATGACTATGGCAAGCGCGACATTCGCGATAACGATATAGCCAACTACCTTATCTGTATTACTCAAGGCTTTATCACTACTTTTGCTGGTGAGCCTGGTACAGGTAAGACTTCGCTGTGTAATCTGTTAAGCCGCGCCTTAGGTCTATCTCGTGAGGACACTAACAATCGCTTTACTGAAGTTTCAGTAGAGCGTGGTTGGACTTCTCTTCGCGATTTAATTGGTTACTACAATCCATTATCTCGCAAGATGGAAAAGAGTAATGCTGCTGTTTACAACGCATTTGCTACCTTAGATGCTGAAGCCCGTAACAGCGTCTTTGATCCAAAAGTTGGAAAGAGCAAAATTGCTCCATACATCATTCTGCTTGATGAGGCTAACTTAAGCCCAATTGAGCACTATTGGTCTGCATTCTTTAGAAACTGCGATTTCAACTCTATCTCTAAGCGCAGCATTAGCCTTGGTGGCAACAACGATATGATGCTACCAGAACAACTGCGTTTCTTAGCTACTGTCAACTTTGACCACACTACTGAAGAGCTCTCTGCTCGCTTCTTAGATCGTAGCTGGGTAATTACCTTAGAGCCTGCAGATATTGAAGAAGAATCTAATGACATGTTCAGCCGCGCCTTTAGTGACTCTGATAGCGAGGCTCGTCCGGTAGTGCCATTTAGCGCTTTAACTCGTATCTTTAATCCACAAGAGGATGACACTTTAGACGACATGCTCGTTAGCAAGTGGAAGACTATTCAAAAGATCTTTGCTAGTGAAAGATGCTCACTGCCTATTAGCCCACGTAACATTAAGATGGTTAACAGCTACTGCTTGGCCGCCTCTCGTTGCATGAAGTGCAATACACCAGGTACCATGTTTGCGCCGCTTGACTACGCTGTAGCTCAGAAGATCTTACCTACCATTAATGGTACTGGTGAGCGTTATGCCTACTTAGTGAAGGAGCTGCTTGCAGAGTGTGCTGATCAGTCCATGCCTATTTGTGCAAAGCACTTAGAACGTATTGAGCGTAATGGTAGTGCTGATCTTGGCTTCTATCAGTTCTTCTCTCGCTAAAGCAAGATTGCAAAGAGCGCTTAAGAGCGAGAAAAGCCTCTAAGCTAACTTAGTCATAAAAACTACTGTTTTAAGCTAGCAGCTAAGCTTCATGCTAGCTTTTAACAAGGCATAATCCTTAGTATGGTGCTAAATCATATGCCCTCTTAAAACAGTAGTGGCTAAGTGTTTTCTTTATCTCATTACGGGCTTTCACTATGGCAGCTGTATCGGTCATTCTTAGCGATAATCGCAATCGCGACGCACAAGAGGTGGAGTTAGATCTATCGCTGCAATCGATACCTTATAGCGATATCAACCTTAACCGTTGTCATAAGGTCTATGAAAACGGTCACTACTCTTTTGCTATACATTTAAACTTAAAGGCTTTACAAGAGCAGTTAAACAGCATCAATCCTCTTTCTTTTCAGCAAACTAAAACAAGTGAAGACAGATGGAATGATGATTTAGGCATCACTGACAATGAAGAGCAACCTAAAGAGAGCAATTTATATTCTCCTATTGCTAATAGTGCCTATGATAATGGTGCCCTTGAGCAAAATGGCTTTACTAACTATGAGATCGCCGCTACCGCGCGTCGTGAGCTAGATGCATTTGATGGCCAAGATCTTGATCAAAGCTCTATGGATATCTTTGCTAGCGGTATAGATAACGCTCCTCTATCGCTAACTAATGCTGATGGCTCTTTTAAACGCGTCACTGGCATCTATCTGTATATCAATGAAGAGCAAAAGGGTTACTTTAACTATTACCACTCTGAGGGAGATTACAATCAGCTTGTTGGTAATGCAGTTTTAATCGAACAGAACTCTACTAGCACTTATCAGCCTTTCTTACTGCACTATGATGCGACTAAGCTGCAGATTGAAATCGTGCTTGATGATGGACAGCGCATCTATATGCACTCGAATTACTTCTTGTGCACCTGCTCATCTGAAAACAATCGCAACATCAGTCGTATTCTTGAGGAGCTTTCAGCATTAAATGACTCTCAGATCTTAGATCTGATGTTCATGCAAAACATTTATGAAGAAAGCTTTGAGCAATCATCAGATAGTTTACTTACAGAGCATCGCTCCTATAAGTCTTTAGTCTCATACATTGAGCTCATTGAACATATCATTGAGTGCTATCAAAAGCAGCACAGTATCTTCATGAACTCAGCAAAGCATGTGCTAGTCAAAGGATATGAGCTACAAAACTTTGAAAGCGTACGTTCTATCACCCACAAGAATTATCAGTGGCTGATGCATCACCCTGAGGTACTAGCTAAGATCGACAATGCTCCTTATGGCATTGATATCAATGGCCAAAAGTACTTGCCATCACGCATGCAAGGTGAGGTCACTAAAAAGAACTACGATACTCCTGAAAATCGTGCGGTAATTGGATTTATCCGCACAGTCATGAGTAGTGCTGACAAAGTACTAAGCCAGTATTGCAGTATCTTAGATGAGCAGCAGCATTTTGTAGGTAATGTGCCAGAGAATGCCGAAGAGAGTAGCCAAGCTCCGATCATGGCACTGAAGGGTATTCAGATTCGTATTTTCCGTAAGCACATTGATACTCTCAGAAGCTTGATTGCGAGCCTCAATCGTATCTACCTAAGCTACGCTAAGATCTTCGGTATTCGTGATGCTGTACTACAAAAACGCTCACTCAAATCCAAGGTTTTCCGCGAGATTAAACCTTATGCTGCAGTGCTTAGCTGTATTCGCACTTACCTGTTCTATGGTGAGTTTAACGCTAGCAAAGACTTCTTACTCTTCAAGGTAAACCGCCTCGATAAGCTTTTTGAGTACTACTGTCTTTATCGCATCATTAGCATGCTGTTACAAAATGGATTTGTAGCATCTAGCGATCGTATCCCGATTAATTTTAAATACCGCAAAACTGCAAAATCCATCAGTAGTGATGATCAGGTGGCCAACACTTACTACTTTGAGCGTGGTAAACAACGTATAACGTTGTACTATCAACCGATCATTTCAAGTAATAGATTTGAAAATGGTATTCGCGCTTTTAGAACCACTCTTTCAAGTAGCAACCGTCTGAGCCAATACTCTTTCTTTACTCCTGACTTTATCTTGAAAGTAAGCTCAGGGGATAACAAGCTTTGGGATGATGATTACATCATTTTCGACTCTAAGTTCTCTGATGCTAACAATGTTAAGCGTCACTATATTGAGGATCTTAAGAACAAATACGCAGATGAAGTTGCGATTGCTGTACTTAAAAAGCGCAACGATATCGATACTAGCGTAATGGAAAATCCGCTCTATAGAGTGCCAGAGGAGCTTAGCGACGAGAATAAAGATCGTCAGTTAAGCAATGCAACAGCTGCTTTAAACGAGGTATCTACAGTTACTGATCTTAAGCCTAATACCATCAGCACTGTACGCACTAGCAAGACTGACGAGCTTAGTGAACTCGTGCAGAAGTTTGAGTTAGTTAAGGTTAAGGCTCCTTGTATGGTGTTTGCACTGCAAGGCCGTTTGTTTGATGAGTCTCAAACCACCATGAGCAAGGAGGAGATATTGCAAAATCCTGCCTTAGCCATGGCAAGCCAAGCTCAAGATCCAAGTTTGGATGCATATAAAGCTGAGGCAACCAATAGGAGTCATGTAACTCTATTCCATACCTCACCTTTAGCAAGGATCTTCCGTCCAGTTACTACACTTGGTATGGTCGAGATCAGTACGCGAGTCGATAGCATGCCAGAGCTTTGGAAGAATATCGAACACGTACTCCCATACTTAAAACAATCCTAACTACCTCACCACAGGCCGTTACATACGGCCTGTATCACCACGCTAGAGAACATCACACTTCCTACCAATGCCAAATTTATACGGCTTGAGAGCTATATCCGCAACCAGTCTAACGTTGCAGCTCACTAAGCCGATGCTCGTAGCCGTATTCGCGATGCTAACATTGCTAAAGAGTCTGCAAACAATTCCCAGCAGTCCATCATTTAACAGGCCGCTGCCTCTTGCTAATGCAGGCTAACACCAGTCCTCAGCTTGGCTTAAGCTTACTTTGTGAATTAGATTCATAAGCTAAATGATTAAGTAGCGTTGTATAGACTACTTGCGTTAACTACATCCCTAGTGCAAGATGATTGTTCTAGGGATTTTATTAATAACCATGTATAGGATTTCGTTATGAGTTCAGGACGTGTATTAGCCTTCGACTTTGGTTTAAACCATATCGGTGTAGCGGTAGGTACAGAGTCTTTAGGTTCAGCACAAGCGCTTACAGCTATCAAAGCCCAAAACGGAATACCTAACGAGCAACAACTAGAGACAGTGTTTAAAGAATGGCAGCCAGACTACATTGTTGTGGGTATGCCGCTTAACATGGATGGCTCAAACGAAGTCATGACCAATCGCGCCAAGAAATTTGGTCATCGTCTTATGACTCGTTACAAACTACGTGTCTACTTTAAAGATGAACGTCTATCCTCAGTTGAGGCTAAAGATGAGATCTTTAACTACCATGGTGGTTACCGCTCTTTAGTTAAGAACAAAGGTAAGATCGATGCTACAGCAGCTAAGATCATCCTAGAGTCATTCTTTGAATCTGGTGGTAGTGCAGCTGGCTTTGACTTCTCCGATCCTGTAGGCAAGAAGCAATAGACCACGATCATTCTTAACCAATAGCCAGTACACTATCTCCCTTCGCGAGGCCTTAACTCTTAGCTTTTAGGCCTCTTTAACAGCACTCTTTTGCATTGTTCATAAGCCTCTCCTTACTAACTCCCAACAAACAATCAGTTGCCCCATACACGCTTCATATAGAGCACACTTTAGTTAGATAACTAAAGATATCTAGAAGCTACACAAAAGCTCTACATGCACGTCCTAGAGTCCTCTAAGTGCTATACGAACATGTACACAATCAAACCTCTAGTGCGGGCGCTGTTACAAATACCATTTACACGCCAGTGCTATTGGGAGCTTATAGTCGCATAAACCTGAAATATATCGATATCCCACAAGTTTCCCACAAGCTACATAGATCTTATGCAAAATTTGCAATAAAACCTTTATAAATCCGATATATATCAATATCCCACAGATATGCATAGCGTTATATTGGGCCTTAAGCACTGTCTTTACTGTTCAGGTTCGATTAAGAGCATGGCTGGGTGCTTAAGCAAGTGCCTAATGCTGTACTCCAATGGCATGCCTAAATATAACCATACTGACACCAACTACCTCCTACCGCCATAGCGCCTAGTAGTACCACCTTATGCGCTGCTATCCCTAATCGCACAGCATGCCATATAGCCTCGTTCTGGGTGTTATTGCTATATCAAACATCCATAAAGATCCATCACATAGAGCTGGCAATACATCTATCTAGCATATACACCAAACTTAACCTTTCACGACGAGTATATATTGTGCCTAATTTTTATAAATTTGAGGCACTTTATAAATAAGGACTTATGCACAAATATTTAATATAGTGTACTTTTAGTACATAAGTAATTACACATTAATTACAACACTTTAGAAAAACTAAAAATCACGCAAAATGCAGGAAAAACAGCGCAAAATATATAAATTTGCAGGCATTGTCTAGCAAAAAGCTAGCAAATATAGCTTAAACACCCTCAACAACACATCCCAAGTGGTTATAGTTTTGACTACGGCATGAATTAAAGAATATCCATACAGTTTTCGTTATTTTTGATAGATTTTCTAACCAATATTGCCAAAATCTCTCGATATTTTTATTAAAAGCCATCATTACAGACATTTACACAAACTATTACTTTTAAACTCAAGTTATCTTACTTAGAAAAGTTAATATAGTGTATATGTGCTACATATATTTAGAATGTCAGGCACATTGGTATTAGTGCTATATCGCCAAAAACATCATTGATGCTATTGGCTAATGATTCATCAAATAAGAATGGATTTTTTAAGCTGCACTAAAACAGCTCGCCAAGCCTAGAGTGGTATGGTGATGGATGGATGGATGGATGGATGGATATGGTGAATGCGGTAGGTAGGTGGCAGGCAGGCAGGCAGGCAGGACGCGATGCGATGCGATGGGGAATGTATGGGGCAGGCCATGCGGCAATCACTGGAAGCAGGTGGTAGTGTTCTCGATAAGATGGTGGATAGTGCGGTGCTGGCATGTCCAAAGAGTGCGCTATGCAATATGGGTTAGCTATCCCCAGCAGAGGATCATCCGACTAAAGGGCATTTACGGGTGATGTGTTATAAGGCTTGTAGCTTGGCTGCAGTACTTGGTCGATTTTAGGGAGTGGCTTATATAAGGCTTTTGCTATATGATTTTGACCATGGTTCTACATGATCCGGACATGTAGTTTTCTATTACGCAAGCCTCATAAGTTAACGGTA
>NZ_CABTML010000025.1:0-14809 GCF_902485895.1 uncultured Anaerobiospirillum sp.
AGGCAGCTTTATACTGCAATCACTAGACAGCTTGGAGCTGCAAAGACTAGGCAGCTTTATACTGCAATCACTAGACAGCTTGGAGCTGCAAAGACTAGGCAGCTTTATACTGCAATCACTAGACAGCTTGATGAAGCAAGCATGTATGGCTATAGCTTACTGAATTTCTAATGGCTATTGCATGAAAACCAAGGGATTAAACTAGGTATTACGTGGCATTGTGATTGATATCTCACGCATACAGCCCTCAATCACCAAACTAATGCACGGATTAGATCTATGCAGGTAAGTCATTGTGAGCAATATGGTTGAGCAAATTCACTCGTGGTAATAAAGAGGCGTGGTGGCTTTGTTAATCTGAAAAGTCGAGCACCTTAGTGTCATATAGTTTGTAGATGATGTTTGATACTCTCAGTGGGCTTTCGTCAATAAACTCGGCAATTTCTTCTGTGGTGAAACCGCTAGAGCAGAGCGACAGAATATACAGCATGACTTCAAGCTCACCATTAGAATTATTACGTTTAGCTCTGCTCTCTGGATCATTGGAGTTTGGATACAAGCCACGTGGGCCAAGTTGCGGGTCGCACTCGTTAAGTAGTATAGGCTTGAGCTTGGCGATTTCATAGTAACGAATGAAATCAAAAATCTCCAAGGCGCTATCCATGATGCTGCATAAAGAGAATGTGTCTGAGTTATCTAAGGATGAGTGATAACTGCTATAGCTTGCATACATAGTGCGGGTTGCTTGGACATACTTTAGATTGAGCTTGGGGCTACAGTATTGTTTTTCATCCGAGCCATGGTTAGGAGCGTACTCACGTACGGCGTAGCGTTCTGAATTGCTGTAAGCAAGAGTACGCAGCATGTTATCGATATCAAAGCTGCACATAAAACCATCTTTGCGTGGATCTGTATACACGTGACAATTAGGCAGATGGTTTAGTGTGAAGTAGCGACAGTAGTAGGCACAGGTAGTTAGATAGTCTTCTACGCGTTGCTCATCATCAAGAGTCAAATCGGTCACTGCTTTGCTGACATAGTGACTTGAGTTTAGACTTTTTTCAAAGTAGTTACCTTTTGCATAGGCAGTAATATTTTTGCCTTGGCTACGCTGTTTTTTGTCATAAACGATAGAGTCGACGTAACTTTGTCTTGTTAGCTTGAATGAAACAGGCAACTCCAAAAAGTTATGGTTATAACTGTTTTGGAAGCTTTTGTAGAACTGCTTATGGTATTCAATGCGATCTTGCTCTTCACTACTTGAGAGTAGTGCAGATGTAAGTGAGATGGTGCTTATCTGGTCTTCTACAGAGTCTTTAGAACGAGGAGATGCTACACAAGAGAGTTGGATACCATACTCGAGCTTTTCTTTTAATTCAGGGGCGAATCTAGAAAGATAGGCAATTGATCCAATGCTCTCTGGATGAATCACAAAGCGATAGCTATAACGACGCTTTGGCAGCGATTTGAGCAGCAAGTAGAGACAGACCAAGGCAAGAGGGCCTGAGAGCTCATTGTTGAGCATATTTGGATGGCAAAGATAGCTTGAGATTTGAATAATCTTGTCACTATCACCTTTAAGATCACAAATGCCAACTTTTAGCGAGCCGTTGGTATCTTTAATGGTGTCTATACATACCTCATACTCATCGTCTTTGAGTTCCTGAAACTGCTTGTACGAAATGTTTAAGCCCCAGCGAGGCTTGTAGTATGAAGTGGTATACGGAATGGCATCGGGGTTGTTCTTATCAAAGAACAGATGCTCTTTGAGCTCTTCAAAGCTCACTTTACCAGTGAAAGGCTCGGAGAAGTTAAGTACGTGCAATGGATTTTGGTGTGTATCTAAGATGATATTGCCTTGAGAGTCTTTTAAGGTGGCTCTATTTAAGCTCCATCCCTCTGGCACAGTCCAGTCGTTGACCTTGCTTCCAGATGGAAATGACTCAATGGTAAAAGGCACGTACTTTTTGAGAATTTCTAAGGACTGTTCGTAGGCAGGCCCTGTGATTGAACGGCATAGTGGAAAAAGCTCTTCATAGAGCTCTTTTAAGTTAAACTCACTTTGCTCTGCTACGTACATATACGTCAACCTTAGCTTGTTAGTCTATGGGGACTAAAGAGTCTAGCAACACGAGTTACTAAACCGCACCATAGCTATTGTGTGTATCAGACATCACACACAACTAAACAAGCATTCAATACATTAAGTGCAAACTAAAACAACAGCATCAAACTCACACTGTCGCATCAAGTGCTCAAAAATAAAAGAGATGCTTTAAGTAAGCTGTCTCAATCCCAATTTATGACTTGCTCGCTAAAGTTACAGTCATTTAAATGGTGGTAAAAGCACTAACTAATAATAGACTCGTGAAAAAGCGTCTTCACTGAAAGCTAGCTAGACACGGCACAAGCAGCCTAAAAGTATACCAAAACGTAATACTCAAATTCTCTTACATCTAAAAATTGTTAGATCTTAGCAGCTAAAGATGCAATATGGTGCAAATGACTGAAAGTTGATTGATTCAGATAGCGTTACGCTACTTGTTAAATGCAGCATAAACATGAGGCATGCCGATAAAAAAAATTGCCTATCGCTTGGATGATGATTTTTTATAAGTTAGCTATTCATGTGAGTATGGGCCTCAAGATAAATATGTTTACGTAGCTCGTGAAACTTTGTCATGACACATGCTGCTGTAGTTTTAGTATTGGCGTAACTGCAGTAAATTTGGCATAGAGCAGGTAGTTGACGATGCTTGCGATGAGTGAGGTTGTACGTATTATTTAGTGAGAAGAAAGATAATTAGAATAGATAGTGAACCGTGAACTGATTAGGCGGTGAGATAAAAGTCAAACATGCTAAAACTTATTGATATTTGTGCTTTATCACGAGCACAAAATGATGCACAATGAACACGTGATTAGAGTCTGCTCAAGATAAGACATTGCAAGGAACCATGTCTGAAGGCTCATTGTCATTAACATCATAACAAACCTACAAATAGCTTCTTTTGACGTCCACTCAAGCAAACAAGGCAACTTAAGAGCACATTCACCATACATATTGTGTGAACATGCTCTTAGCAAGAGCATCCGTCTAAAAGCATCTATGAGTCAGGCGAAACCTTGAGGTCTGACCATTTAGTGCAATGCTAAATGGTTACTCGTATAGTGTGTGTTAAGCAAAGTGGTTACATGGATTGTTAGCGCAATGCTATGTGATGGAGAGCTTTAAGTTTGTGCAATGCAAATTTTTAGCTACCTTACATTAGCAAAGCCATGTCACATAGCCAGTTTGTGCAGAGCAAACGGTTATACTCACCTCTCAAGCATCGGCCTAACTTTTTAGCTGCTCAAAACGTATCTACGCTTTGTAAATTGCATGCTCTTAAACATGCTTAGATGTCTTTAAAAGTGCTGTTAGATTATTAAAGGAGTTGTAGCGCTCTTAATAACTGCCCATCAAAGGTTTCGGAGCCTTTGCATGTGTTAAGAGTAGCTATAGAAGAGAACTGGTGAAGCTTAGTAAAAGATAGCTTTACATGTACTCAAAAGATGTAGGCATTATGAGGAGTGCGAGCACTAAGCTTTAAGCTAAGGAGTGTTTAGAGCTTTAGTTGATGGCAAGAAAGCTTGATAGCTTTTAGAGCCAAGATTGATGATGTTAATACACGTTTTGTGTGTTTGTTGTTTGACATCTTGTGTTCAACAAGACTTAAAAGGTTTGGCAGCTTGTGGTGTTAAGTTCCTAATAGATTGCTATTACTCATAGCAAGTCCCTCTAATTTCATCAAAGAGAATGTGGCGTGTACTAAATCTTTGCACTAGTACATGTTTGTCGCTAACCCCAATTCTTCTTATAGGCGCTTACAGCCAATGAAATTATTTTCCGACATCAGAGTTCGTATTCCGCGCTCCTTTGACAAGATAACCCACTCCGATGCAGCTGGCGGCATTGTAATGCTGCTGTGTATTGTTTTAGCTCTGATATTACAAAACGGCTCGTACTCAACTAGTTATAGGCACTGGCTTGATACTACGGCAGGTATTGTCTTTGGTGACTTCATTTTAATGAAGCCGTTACTGTTGTGGATCAACGATGGTCTTATCACGATCTTCTTTTTCTCCATCGGTCTGCAGCTGAAAATAGAGTTCGTTGAAGGACATTTATCTGATCCGCGCAATATCTTGCTACCAAGTATTGCGGCGATTGCAGGTATCTGCACGCCAGCGCTCATCTTTATTTTATTTAACTACCATGACGAGTTTGCGATGCGTGGTTGGGCTATTCCAACCTCGACAGATACTGCTTTTGCTGTAGCTCTCATCATGCTCTTAGGCAAGAGGGTGCCTAATTCACTGAAGATTTTACTGCTCTCTATCTCAGTGTTTGATGACATGGGCGCTATGGCTGTAGTTGCTATCTTCTACAACTCTGGTTTAGATGTTTATGCGCTGATTCCTGCAGCAGTCTCCATTGTTGGTTTAATGATCCTTAACTTCTTTGGAGTTGGCAGAAAGTCTTTATATATTGCCCTGGGTGCGATTATTTGGTTCTCCATCTTAAAGTCAGGTGTGCACGCTACTATTGCAGGTATTATCACCGCCTTTAGTATGCCAATGCGTGACAGAAGTGGTGCGCCTGTAGTTCAAGAGGTCAGTGACAATATTGGTCTGTGGGTATCTTTTGCGATCTTACCGCTCTTTACCTTGGCCAACGCCGGTGTGGATTTAGGTAATATCAACATTTCCACTATGTTCTCCAATGTATCGCTCGGTATTATCTTAGCGCTCATCATTGGTAAGCCTTTAGGCATTTTCACTGTTATTTACTTAGCTTCACGCTACAGGCTCGTGCAGCTGCCATCAGATGTAAACACCAAGCAGCTTTATGGCATGAGCTTACTTACCGGTATCGGCTTTAGTATGGCAATGTTCTATGACTCATTGGCATACGAAGGTAGCAGTATTTATGGTTATGCTGATTCACTGGCAATTCTGATTGGTGCCACCTTCTCAGGTATTCATGGTTATTGCTATTTACGTTTCTTTGCTTGTAAGACTGCTTTAATTGAGTATCGTCCATGGCTGCCAGCACCAACTGGTTACCACGGTACTGCACGTACTGCAAACCTCTACAGCTTAGAAAACCCAATTCAAGGCCCATCTTCTGTAGCTCCAACTGCTGCAGCAGTGGCTGAGGCTAATAAGCGTAGTGCCGCTGCAGCTGAGGCTGCTCAAAAGGCTATTGAGGCTGCTGAGGCCGCATCTAAGGTAGCTGAGCTTCTCAAGAAAGCATCTGACAAGGAGCAAGATGAGCAAAATCTTGCCGAGGTACAGCTTGCAGCAGCTCAAGCTGCTAAGGCTGCAGCTACTGTTGCAGTGACCGCCACTAAGATTGACACTAGTGAGGACAATGCACAAAAGACTCAGTCTGCTGAGGCCGTCTTAAAGACCGTAAGTGAGGTTGCTCAAGAGGCTGAAGAGACTGTTGAGCGTGCTATCGATGAGGACAAGGCTGTAGAGAATCAAGCAACCTTGGCAGATGAAGACGAGCAAAATAATGATAACAAGGTCGCTAATAATGAGACTGAAGAGCTCAAGTCTAAGAACACCACTAAAGTTAGAACTGCAGATGAGTCTTTGGATAGCGAGTCTGACAAGAGCGAGGTAAAGAGCCAAGATACTGTCAAGGCATCTCAAGAGGCGCAGACTGTTATTGCAGTTGATTCAGAAGGCCTAGCTAAGGTTGAGAAGACCGTAGTTAAGAGCACTGATGAGAGCGCAGCAGTAGTTGACGATAGCCCTCTTAATGCTGATGACTATGCCTCAACTACTGTAAGTGCTAAGAGCGCTAGCGATGAGTCAAAGACTCAAGAAGACAAGATAGCATCTAATCAGAGCTCTAAGAGCAGCGATGATGAGGTTTCTGAGCAGTCTGATGAAAGTGAGTCTAGTGCTTCAAGCAAGGCTCAAAGCGATGTTCAAGAGAGTGTAGAGTCTGAGGCTAAGACAGTTAAGAAGATCAAGGCTAAGACTAAGTACGAGCTCTCAGTTGAAGAAGTGGATCACAGCAGTGAGAAGATCGCTGAGCACAAGGAAGTGGCTCAGGGTACTGCTAAGGCTGTGGCTGCATATCTGAGCAACATCGTTGGTAAGGCTAAGGTTGAAGTAAGCGAAAACATTGAGCGTTCTGATGAAGAAAAGGCTGCGCTGCGTGCTGCTGCCGCTGCTCGTGTTGCTGCCATTAAGGCTGCTGAAATCGAAGCTCAAGCTTTAGCAGAAGCTGCAGTGGCTGAGGCTAAGGCTAAAGCTGCGGCACAGGCTGCAGAGGCTAAAGCTAAGGAAGCTGCTCAAGAGAGCAAGAGCAAAGCTGATACAAATGCAGAGTCTGATAGCAAGGCGGTAGCAGATGAGCAAGAGACCTTATTGCAAGAGTCTACTGTAGATGTAGCTGAGCTTAGCAAGATAGCAAGTGAGTCTAAGGAGACCGTAAAGGACAATGCTGCTAGCGATGAGCTTAATGCTGCTGACTTTGCGGCTAAGGCAAACGATAGTGCTGATATCAAGGCTCAAGCTCAAGAAGGTGATGCAGACAAGGCAACTCTTGAGGCAAGCTCCAAGGACGAGTCTAAGGAGGCTGATTCTAGCGAAGCTTGTGCATCTCAGAGTGCTGATTCATCAGATGATGAGGCCTTAAAGGCAGCAGCTGAAGCTCAATCCGCGCAAGAGGAAGTAGCTAAGGCTGCTGCTGAGGCAGAGGCTGCTAAGGCTAAGGCTTTAGAGGCTAAGCAGGCTGTAGAAAAGGCCGCACAGGAAGCTCGTGTTGCTGCTGAGATTGCAGCTGCTAAGAAAGCTGAAGGCAAGCAAAAGGCTAAGGCACAGCAAGCTTTGGAGGCTCAAAAGAAAGCTGAAGAAGAAGGTGGCCACAAAGAGGAGAGCGATACCTTAGGTGAAGTTACTGCCAAGGCTGCAAGTGCTGTTTCAACTGTTGCTAGCGTAGTGGCTGCCCCAGCGGTTAAGGCTGTGAAGATCGTCACCGCTACAGCATCGGTAACTGCCTCTGTAACCGCAGCTGCAGCTAAGGCCGCAGTGAAGGTAGTAGAGCACAAGGACAAGGCTGAAGATGATAACAAAGATGACAAGAAAGACACTACCAAAGAGGTAGCAGACACTCTTGTTAAGGAAGTCATCTCTGCAAAAGACCCTCGCTTTAATGAGTCCAATGAGAGTTCAAAAGATGGATCTCACGATGACTCTAACGCTACAGATACCGAAGCTGACGCAAAAGCCAAAGCCGAAGCTAAAGCCGCAACTGCCACAGCTGCAGCAGACAAAGACAGCGCCGTCTCCGACAGCGCAGCAGTAAAGCCATCTACTCAAGATACTGCCAAAGATGCAGCTATCAAGGAGCAGTCTCAGGCTAAAACTGTATATGCTAAGGAGAGCAAGTCTTTTGCTGAGGAAAATAGCTATAGCGAAAAGGCAGATGACCTAACCAAGGCTCATGATGAGACCGTCAAGAGCGTCTTAGAGGTACATGATGCACCTGAGTTTGCTGTTGCAAACAATAACGAGCTCAATGCATCAGATCTGTCTCAAAAGATCTCAACTCTTGATGAGCAGCAGGCTAAGGTAACGCTCCAAGCCGCAAGCGATGATGATGACCTTACAGTTGAGTCCGTCTTAGCCATGAAGAGCGCATCATCAGATGTAGCAGCTAATAGCAACGCTCAGGAAGCTAATGGCAACATGCCAACTGCTAAGGACAATGCAGCAACAGATGCTAGCGACGATCTCAACGCTGAGGACTATCAGGATAAAAAGTCATCAGATGCTGAGGACAAAGATGAGCAAGAAGAAGACTCCTCCTCCGTCAAATCAGTAGTTGGTAAGCTTGCTGGCATCATCCGCAAGAGCAAGGACTAAATAAGTCCTAGATAAAGCTACTCCTATGGACAGACTTATTTGTAGTCCAAGGATATAGGCTTAACCATGTGGCTACCGTAGAGGTAGCCACTATATAAGGCTATTCTAAGCACTGAGGCTCATCAATAGCCTCATCCACAATAGCATCGCACTCTGCCCTCTCATTGTTCTTTGTCATTGACATAATAGACTTAGGAATAGGTACGTTTAGGCTCTTAAGCAATTTTGCATGCTTGCTGCTAATCGGTTTGCACAGAATGCCGCTAGGATACTTCTCAACAACAATGCGTCCTAACTCATTCATAAGCGACTCTTGAGACCTAAAGGTACAGGCAGGTATACCGCTGTGGCTATTCTTTGCTTGAGCTATTTTCATCTCTACTCCAGCTGAAAGTATGGATAGCAGATGGCCAAGGAAAAGCTTACGCATTAGCCCCATAGATGTCTTAGCTTTTGTAGTGCCTCCATCGAATTCTTGTTTAGTTCGCTGAATAATTTTCTCTATCTTCACGCGGCTGTCATAGATTTGTCTGATATCAAGTGACGTAAGTGTTAGATCATTGGTTACAATGACTTGTAGGCCAGCATACTTAACATACTCATTACACTTGTACAGATCAAAATTTGGCTCAGGATTTTTCTCACCTACCTTATAGCTTGAAAGATCATAAGGCTCCCTACAGCATGCCTTAATCAGATCTTGTTGTTTTCCAGTAAGCTTATTGCCTACAGATACATCAGCCTTAATGTCCTGAATATCCATTGCTAGCTCTCTGGATATACTATGTCGTATATCTAGGTCGGTAAAGACATGATATCTAAGGTAAGCTTCAGCTTTTTTACTAGCTCTTTTGCCCTGTACAGGAATCTCATCATAACGGAAGGGCTTATCATATGATGTATAGCATCCATATAAACCACTGTAATTCAATAAACTTTCATTGACACCACCCGTTTTTAAAGCTTTATCCATCGCTTTCTCAACAGTAGTTCCTTTTCCACTACGGCAATTAAAAACGAAAGTTTTGCCTTGTCTCAGTAACGCGACCATGTTCGGTTCACTGCCGTAGCCACGGTCTGCAACGATACAGGTGTCAGCTAATATCAATCCATGACGAGCAATCTTTTCTGCAACGTTAGGGAATGCAGAAACGTCATTCGTACGACCATCGAACATATCAAAGAAAAGAGGCAGTCCTTTTTTGTCTGCATCGCATATGAACTGAACATTTATCTGATTCTTAAAAGTTCCATCTTTAGCCATTCCTTTTGCAACTAAGAGTCTGTCTGAGTTTTTATGAGATATTGGACTTCCATCAACAATAATGGTTAGCCCATTCTTTAGTACTCGATCATGATTGCGGGAACAGTAAGCCTGAATAAAGTAGGTTTGGAACCTGTCTATATCCGTCTCAGTAAACAAATTTACTAAATCAATAAAAGCAGTACGAGATGTCGATTGACTTGTAGATACTGCATAGTCTCTACAGAAAGCCTCTATCCCCTCATAAGTATTAGTCTTAGTGATATACATTTTGAAGAGAAGTGTTTCCAACTTCATTGCTAGTTCTGTTGGAGAGGATCTCACATACTTCATACCGCGCCTTTTTGAGCGTTTCATAGCCGCGAATGTTTTTACCATCGCCTCTCGAAGACAGCACTCAATAGAACAGCTTTCAAGCATTGCAATTGGTCCAAGCTTAGACATCCACATTTGCTCAAGCTCTTCGCTACCAGATTTTGGTCTTGACTTAATTACATGACCATAAGTTTCGAAGTTGTATGTATATAGAGATGCAGGGTCTCTGCTCATTGGAATGCCATCGGCCGACTTAATTACTTTACCGCTTGGAGCCAGCTGAAAGGCTTCATTTTGAACTAGATGCCTAATGGTATCGTGATCATCTTGATTATCAGAAGACAACTCACTAATAAGCTTATAGGTCATAGATCCATCTTCATTCCTGAAGATAGACACATTTCTAAACTCCGGATTCTTCTCTAAGAAGTTTTCATTTAGTTGTATATGGCCAGACTTTCCACCACCAACAATTTTGCCTATGGTCTTCTTGTTTGAGACCTTAACTGTAGGTTTCTTGATAACGTTGCCGTCATCATCTTTAATAGCGGCCTGCCATGTGCCTAGGTATGTGTATACATAGGTGTATTTGCCGTTACATAGAATCTTAACTGGGGGTAACTTTGGTACTTTAGCGTTCATATTAAACCTTGGGCTATAATCATCCTAACATGATTGTACCATAGTATAGCCCAATGAATCAAGAAATATATCACATTTTTAATAAAATATAGACCAATTTTCTGTCCATAGGAGAAGCTAGGACTACATAAAAGGCCCTCACTGGCCACAAAGAGCAGCCGTTGGTACTCACTGACGACTGCTCTTTTTATATGTGCAACAGCAAAGGCTCATTCATAGAGCTCTTTTTTATGCGCAAAAAGACCCAGCCTAGCGACCATAAGTACAATCTACAAACGATGCACAGACAATAAATAACAGAAAAAAGAATGTAACAAATAAACAGACGAAAAGAAGGTAACAAATAAGCAGACGAAAAGAAGGCAACAACGCCTAATCCAAGAGTACGCTATAACGCTCTGACATTGGGGAGTTGTGCCTATAATTTAAGAATAGCATATAAAAGACATTTATCTCTTTATAGACCCGGCTGCTCAATGCTATTCAGCGCTTCTAAAAGCTTGCTTGAACGCAGAAAGTTACCATTACTACTTAACAGCCATACTATTCGAGCATTCTGTTTTCATATTGAATGCGATTAATAGGCTGTTTCTTATTTATTAAGGCAACTCCCCAATGTCAGACGCTAGCGCTATAGCATGAAATAGATCCGAGGGCACAAGAGATATGCAAAACACAAGAGGCAGCCAAGGATACAAACGACAGGAAAGGACACAAGAGCAGGTCTTGCAAAGTAGAGAGAGGTTAAGACCTTAGCAAAGTGCCAAGGCCTATTTATGGAGTGTGCTTGAAAGGAAGAAGAGCTCTTTAAGAGCTGCTTATGCTTGCGAGGCCAGGGCGCGTACATAGCGCTTAGCAAGCTCGGTAGCTTGCTCTAAGGTTTTTCCTGTAGTGATGATATAGCCACGTGCACAGTCGGTGCCGCAAGTCATGGCTTTTAAAGGATCGCCCTTTTTAAGATGGTTGCGAATAAGGGCAATATGAGAGCGCTCTTCAGGAGTAAAGATAGCATCTAAGAAGGCATCACTAGTTGCATCGTCATGAGCGTAAGTAGATCCTTCTGGGCAATCTCTAAAGTCATAGAAATGCATGCAAGCAGGTTCTTGTTTAGCAAACTCTACAAATGGCTGCTTATCCACGACACAGCGTTTAAATACTGCAATTGGATTAATCTTATTGGTAAGCTGCATATCGATAATGCTATTACCAGTAAGACGTGGGGAGAAGTCGACAATATTGACCTTGCCATCTTGTCTATTCACAAACATGTCGGCCTGAACATAGCTGTTAATAAGATTTAGGCTTTTACCAAGCTCCTCAATGCATGGCTTGATGAGCTTAAAGTCCTCAGCATAGTCATCAGATAAATAGGCAAGCTCCTGACGATAAGGCTTTAAAGTCATCTCCTTTTGATAGATGCCTAAACTATGGCATACACCATCAGCATCAATAAAGGCATTGACTAAGTACTCAGTGGCGTAGATGTATTGCTCTACAAGTACAGGATCATCTTTAAAGCGCTCCGGTAGACGATAGGAAAGCAAGTCATCACGGTTTTCAATCACACTCACGCCTAAAGATCCTGAGCCATAGCAAGGCTTGATAATGAGTGGATAGTTAAAGCGCTCTTCAATGGTGTTAACCATGCTATGAAGCTGTCGCAGTGAAAGTGGCAAAGCACAAGAGCTCTCATCAGCCTTAATCGCATCATCTGGCAGGCAGATAAAGTCGTGGTCATTGAGATGATGAGCGTTTAAGTGCAAGTGGAGCTTATGCTTATCAGTAAGCGTATCGATAGCGTGGAATGATGGGCCATTGAGCTTAAAGGTATCGTTGATACGGCCAAGTGCAGTTAGCGCACGACCAACTGGCACAGCAATGGAGTAATCAAGGTGCTCTTTTTCAATTATGGCATTGACCTGATCTTGTTGAGAAAAGTCGATGTGGTGGCAAGTTAAGTCAGGATGAGACTTTATCTCTTCAGATAGAGCGGGCGCTCTATCAAATGACAATACAGCAAGGTTTTCCTCAAGCAGTAAGCGATAGAAGATTTCTACTTCCCATGAGGCACCCAGTACTAATACTTTAGGCTTTAAAGTCTGCTTGCTGTGATTGTTTTGCATAGCACTGCACTCAACAAAGATAAAAGATATACGCTCTAAGCTATAGTATATCATTACCACTTAACTGCAAACATAATGTGCAGCTAAAGCGATGAGAAATAGTCAGGTACAGGAAAGACGAGCAAATGCCCTGCAGCAAAGACAAGAGGCAGCAAAGATATAAAAAAACCTTGCCCATATGAGCAAGGTTTCTTTGGGGATGCATCAACTACCTTAAGTAGTTGCAAGAGAGCTGCTAGAGAGCGCCTTGCTGAGCCATAGCTGCAAGCTGCTCTGCTTGGTACTCTTCGATAACTGGCTGTAAGATCAGGTCTAACTTGCCTTCCATAACTTCGTTGAGGCGATATAAAGTCAGATTGATACGGTGATCAGTTACACGGCTTTGTGGGAAGTTGTAAGTACGAATACGATCAGAACGATCACCAGAGCTAAATACAGACTGACGCTGCTCAGCTAAGGTAGCATTGCGCTTGTCTTCTTCGAGCTTAGCTAAACGTGATACGAGAACTTCCATTGCACGAGCACGGTTAGAGTGCTGTGAACGCTGATCTTGGCACTCAACTACTAAGCCAGTTGGAATGTGAGTGATACGGATAGCAGAGTCGGTCTTGTTAATGTGCTGACCACCTGCACCGGAGGCGCGGAAAGTATCAATACGCAGATCAGCTGGATTGATCTCTGGAGCCTTTGATGGAGGGATCTCAGGGAGAACCATCACAGTACATGCTGAGGTGTGTACACGACCTTGTGACTCGGTCTCAGGCACACGTTGCACACGGTGACCACCGGACTCAAACTTCATATAACCGTAAGCACCTTCACCAGAGAGCTTGGCAATAACTTCTTTGCAGCCGCCCATTTCACCTTCAGAAATGGATACTACGTCTAAAGTCCAGTGCTTTTGCTCGCAGTACTTGGTGTACAGTCTGAACAGCTCGCCAGCAAATAAAGCAGCTTCATCGCCACCAGTACCAGCACGGATTTCAAGGAAGCAGTTGCAATCGTCGCGCTCGTCGTGAGGCAGCAGTAAGATCTGTAAGTCGTGCTCAAGCTTCTCAAGACGCTCACGTGTTGGGCCAACTTCCTCTTCGGCCATAGCACGCATTTCTTCGTCATCACCGCTGAGCATCATTTCCATCTCTTCGAGATCTGATGAGCAGGTCTTGAACTCTTTGTAAGTATCAACCATTACCTGCAGACGTGAGTACTCGCGGTTAAGCTCACGGAACTTTTCCTGGTCTGCAATCACATCAGGCTGAGCTAATAACTGCTCAACTTCCTGGTGACGCTCTACGATGGAATCTAGTCTTCTAAGAATACTTTCTTGCATTAGCAAACCCAATCTATCTAAGATTCTGTACCGACCTTAATGTCAAATATAAGCGGCCGGCAAATCAATCGCGTATTTTAACAGTTTATCGCCAATACGACCACATCTAATGCACCATCAACCGTAATCTTTTGCCAAAATCCCCTCTAAACAAGCCCAAAATCCCCTAAAACTCAGGCACCGCTCCTATCAAACACGGAGTCACCAAAAGCAGAAAACCCCGCATAAGCGGGGTTTTCTAAATGAGCAAAACGCTCACAAGCAAAGCCAAAAACTCTTAGCCAAGCAGGCTTAAGCCTAGCTGTGGACGGGTGTTTGCCTGCATCAGCATGGAAGCTGCAGCCTGCTGAATGATTGACTGCTGTGAAAGGTTTGCAGACTCCTCAGCAAAATCAGCATCGCGAATACGACTGCGAGCATCAGCCTCATTAGCAGCAACGTTAGACTGGTTGCGGATTGAGGACTCTAAACGATTCTGCAAAGCGCCGAGCCCAGCACGCATACCATCAACCTTGGCGATTGCGGTATCCATCAGGTCGATAACTTCACCAATATACTTTAACTGACCTTGTTGGCCCTGACCAGTTGGTGGAGCAAAAGTAATCTTATTGATGTTAATGGTTACTTCACCGTTGGTAACTTTAAAGAATTTGTCATTACCAATAAGATCACCATTAGCGGCGATCTTAGAGAAGTAAACAGACTCAACATCAAATGAGATGGTGTCACCCTTATTCGAACCTACTTGTAAAGTGAGAGTGCCTTTATCACCTGCTGGGTTATTACCGCCAGGAGCACCACCGGCTGCAGGATCTCCGTAGATAGAACCAGCTACTTTGCCATTTAAGACAGACTTGCCTGCAAAGGTGGTTTGGGTGGAGATGCGGTTGATCTCTGTAGCTAAGGCGGACATTTCCTTAAAAAGAGCGGAGCGATCTTCAGTTGTGTTGGTGCCATTAGCTGACTGAACAGCTAAAGTACGCATCTTCTGAAGCATACCTGAGATCTCGTCCATGCCGGACTCAATAGTCTGAGCAAGTGCGATACCGTCAGAAGCGTTACGATTTCCCTGATTTAAGCCATTTATCTGGCTGGTTAAGCGATCAGCGATCTGGAGACCTGCAGCATCGTCTTTGGCGCTATTGATCCTCATTTGATCATGTACACTATTCTTTGCATATTAAATCCTAGATCTAATTCAATGCA
>NZ_CABTML010000026.1:0-24276 GCF_902485895.1 uncultured Anaerobiospirillum sp.
ATTAGGCCTGCCGCCAGCGTTCAATCTGAGCCATGATCAAACTCTTCACTTTAATGATTCGTTTGAAGTTGTAGCTTTAAACTAAGCTACTAAGTATGTTGGCTAAACTCAAAGTCCTTAACTAAGAACTCACACAGATTGTCTGTACCTAAATTTTTAAAGAACTACAAAGCGCTTGGCTTTGTTTACCGAATCGCTTAGTGCGTTTCAGCGAGGACGTATTTTAATGATTTCAAACACCACGTCAACACTTTTTTAAAACTTTTTTAAGCGCGGACTTATAATTCTACACGAACACCCCTATAAATCCCGCATATATATCGTGTTTTGTGACCAAAATCACATCAAAGTTTTTTTTAACAAAGCTAAAAACTGATGGCTCTATTAACTATTTTTGCATGGTAGTAGCGCCATAAATAACAAAAAACGCTGTGCAATCTATTTGCTTGATCGTGTAGATAAGCAAATCTTCGTTATTACACATGCCGTAGACCATGCTCTTAATGTTGTTAAACTTGTTTGGACCATACTAGCTTTATCATATGCGCATTTAAGTATTTGCCCTGAGTTAACCATCAACTCAACTAAGCGACTTTATATTGGCACAACACTAAGATCTCATAGAGTCTTATTTTGCTTAGACTCTCTTTAGTACAGCTCTCTTAGTCTGGATTTTGTGTCTTTGACAGGCAACTGAAATAAGCATTTCACCTAAAGCCTTTCCGAGCATAATTGGAACTGCATTGCCAATTTGCTTGTACTGAGATGAGACAGTTCCAGCAAAACTCCAACTATCAGGAAATCCTTGTACACGTGCATATTCTTTTACAGACAATGGTCTAGTAAATTTTGGATGACATAGCATTGTGCTTTTTTGAACAGGTGATGTTACAACTGTTGGACATGGTTGACTGTAAGACAGTCTCCTATAGAACCCCACCTTTCCGCCCCCTGATGCATAGGCACCGCCCATTGCCTCAGATTGCATGATCTCAGGTAAAGACCGCCAATTACCGCCCTCAGGCACAAGATCAAGAAATGCAGCTCGACTAGCACTAAAAGTTGCGCAAGCTCCGGGATTAGATTCGAGATCTTTGATTGCATCTGACAACGTATGCCATCGATATTCTAGACATTGATGCTGCTGAAAATGTGTAGGCGCAGGAAGAAAGATATCCTCATTGTCTCGAGATCCAACTATAACTAGTCTTTCTCAAAATTGAGGGGCTCCGTAGTTAACTGAGTCCAATACTCCATAAATAGTCTTATATCCAAGTCTGGCAAACTCTTCTAATACAACATCAAGCACTGTGGTTGCATTTGGCAATGGTTGACTTAGCTTTGCAGATACAATACCCCTAACGTTTTCCATAAGAAAAAAGCGAGGATGTATCCCCTCAATCATTCGAACAAAGTCTTTAAACAAAGAACCTCTAGGATCCTCAATACCTAATCTTTTACCTGCCGTAGAAAATGGCTGACAAGGAGGTCCGCCGCATACTAAAAAGGCCTCACCTCTTTGAAGCCCTGCTGAGCTAAGCATTTGCTTAGCCGTAATACCACGAATGTCTCCCTCAACGATATGCTTATTGTTCAGTCTTGCAGTTTCAGCACAATCATGCTCGAAATCTTGACCAACAACAACATGAAGACCAGCCTGTTCAAGACCAAGATCAAGTCCCATTGCACCTGAAAATAAAGAAATTACTGAGTAGTTCATTGATAATGAGAGCTTCCTTACTAAAGGCAAGGAACATAAGGTATGAAAAATCCTTAAGCCTTATTTAAATACTAGTAGCTGTTCTAAAACAGGTTACTGATATAAATTTTACGCTTAAAAACTCAACTAGTTCATCTTTTGTGAACAAAAAGATCCGCTCTCATATATCTGCGCTTTATCCTGCTCAACCCACTCTACCGCAACAGATTAGACCCCCATTTATACTCATTAGTGCCGCTTAAGCTAATCGACATCATGCACTTATTATTTCAAAATTGTTACCTGCTATGTTTTAGCTAGGAATTGAGGCGCATAATAGAGTCTTGCCGACTCTTGGAGACCTTCTTTTATGATTAAGCCGATTTTAGGTATATGTGCAGCCCTGCTTCTTTCTTCTAACTGCATGGCATCTCAAAGCAGTGACTACAATGTAGTTTCCGCTGAAACTATTGAGCAAAATTCTACTAGCTCAGCAAACAATACCTCTACAGCAGCAGTTAAAGCTGCTATCGATCTTAGTACCCCTGTCGACTACGAACGCTGTCACCATACTCAAGATCTGGCAAAATTCTTGGATTCCATACCTAAAAATGATGCTAAAAGCCTAGCTCAATTAAAGAAGTTTCTAGTGGGCTGCCGTGAACTACTAACAGAGCGTATTTCAAACACTCAAGAAGAGATTAGCAAGCTGCAGCAAAGGCAGGAGTAGCTCTTAAGCTTTCTTCTATATCTTTTTGATAGTCTAAGTCGTTGCTTTAGCATGTGCATGCAGGCATTGCTTAAGCCCATGTCTTTGGCTTTGCTTAGGCTATGGCTTTCAAAGAACATTAGCCTATCTGCCGCTTAAATCCTCTAAGCGGCATTTGAATTCCCTTCATACAAGCGCACCACCCCATAAGTACTCCCATAAGCCTGTGGTGCGCCTACGCTTGTCTAGTATTTTCTAAGCCGGTCTGCCCGAAGCAAGCTTCTCAAAAGCGATCAGTGGATCATAAGCACTCTTGAGCTCTTCTGCCTCACGGCCGTAAAACTCTCTAACCTCAAAGCGAATTGACTTTTCAAAGTTCTTGCATTGTTCAACTACAGGGCCTGAACCATTTGCAATGGCATACTTAAACAGGTCTAAAGCACTGAGCATTAGCGAGAAATAGCAATTAGCTTGTTTTGCTGCAAGAGCTTGAGAGTTACAGTAATGCTTAGCACCAAAGAACAAAGCAAAGCCCTTTCGGTATGCATGCTTTGCCCCATCGGTGCAGATATCATCAATGGACGATAGCAGCTCATAGGCAAGCTTGTGCTCGCCTACATTGTTATGCGCCACTGCCTTAAGGCTAAGTAAATCAACTGATAGCTGATCTTTTGGTAGTAACTCGAAAGCCTCAATAATCTGACGATGCCTACCATCTTCAATAAAGAAGTCAGCTAGCTGATCTGGATCTGTTGGCAGTGAGGCAGCAACTGCAGCAATCTGTGATTGTAGATACTCACGATAAGCATCAGATAACTGCAGCTCATCAGCTTTCTCGTTGTTAATGATCTCGCCATCTGAAATACGCTTATTCAGCCAAGCTGAGATCGATCTTAAGACATCGTCATCAGTGCAGCCATCAATACCAGCTGCAATAATCTTAGACCATTTGATCGGCGCTTCAGAAAGCTTCACTGTAGTGTCACTCTCTGATTCGATCATCATGATGATGTCAAAGAATCTTCTTGATAACTGATCATCTAGAGGTACAAGGGTACCGTTTTCCTGTACTGCACCCTTAGCAATAGATCTGAGCCAATGATTAACAGCAATTGGATTACTGCTCTTATTGACTAACTCTTTGAGCTCAGGCCATAAAGGTGAGTTCTTCACATCCTGCAGTAACTTGAAGGTGACCTCTTCTTCATCTATATCAAAGATCTCTTGAGGAACAAGCTTGCTGATGAATTCTTCAAAGTTATTGGCAAGAAAAGTAATCTTGTAATCATCTTCCTGATCAACATGCACTACTTGCGGCTCACCGTGTTCCATGTGACGTCCGCATTGTCTGTAATCAAGAAAAATCATGTCATGTCCAGCAGATGGACAATCACAAATAGCCACGCCAATATCAGGATAGCCCCATTCCTCAATCATGAACTTAGAGCCTAACTGACCGAGTAAAGAATAAGATGTTTCTTTACCGATGGCTAAGAATGAGCTGATAGCAACATGGTCTGATGCCCAGGTGGTTGGTTCAGAGCAAGGGCAAGCGTCATTGACTGGAACACCGCCATTCTTGACACTCATAAACAGGATGTAGGACTTAGGAAGTTTAACGTTCAGTTCTTGCTCAACCTCAGCGATAGTAGTTGCTGTAGGTAAAGGCTCACAAAACTCTTTAGAACTATACTCACTATCATCCCAGAACTTATCGAAATCTACGGACTCAAACATCCTAATCCCCTTACACCTTCGTATATAAAGTGAGTAATTAACAACCTAAGCAGTCTGTCACATTGATGACACCATGCTGTGCTGACTAAAAAGCTTTTACTTCATTAAACAAGCTTGCATAGCTTTAGCAAGCCCAAAGTTTTGAAGTGCATAGCTACTTTCATTTATAGCAAATGGAAAGCTAGTTACTGCACTATCTAGTGCTGATCTTGCCAGATCTCACAATGTAATTAACGATCTTATTGCTGTTCTTGTGATCGCTACTCATTTCTTTTCTATAAGCCTGGTAAACGGCACCTTTATAAGCTGAAAACGCTAAAGAATTGTAAGTTGTATGGGAGGTCAGCAGCTTAAATCTCACAACACTTAGATAGCACAGTCAGGTTGTGACTGCCTATATGGCGCAATGATTTCATCAGAAGATGACGGCATGCATCATCAATGAGCCTGTTTAGGCAATCACATTTGGCTTTGAAACTTTAGATGTTGGCCTTTTCAAATAACATGACCTGAAAGGATTATTAAGAGGCGGGAACAATTAGCAGATAGATGCCATCAAATGGAAAGGTTAGCCATGAGCTGCAGATTGGATAGATGTAATGCAGCTCATGTTAATAATGTTAGCGTCTTTGCCTAGCGCTAAAGATTAGATGAAGCGTAACATGTGAGTTGCTACAAGCTCATCAGTATGCAAAGCTCTAAGCTCAATACGGTCTTCTAAGATAAGACCGAAGCCTGCCTGAGTACCACCCTTTGGCAGGGTAGTGGAGCCTGGGTTGGCATTGATAAGACCATTTTTCTTCTCAAAGAAGCCTGCAACGTGGGTATGACCACTAAGGACAATATCGCCTTCCTGCAGACCAAGCTTGTCACGCATTGAGACAGCCTTCTCCATCTCCTCGTGATCGATCTTGTATAAGTGACCATGAGTGAGCATGATGCGCTGATGCTTAACCTTTTCACCAGCCTTAGCATTTGGATCTGGAACTAAGATAAAAGCGTACGGAGCATTGCAAGGATAGCTCAGCTGCATAGACTCAACTTCACCATCGCAATTACCACGAACAGCAATGACACGATCCTTGTAAGCGTTTAAAAGCTCAATTGCCTTTGGTGGAGAATACTGATCTGGAATTGGATTGCGAGGACCATGGTTGAGAATGTCACCCAAAGTAACCAACTGATCGCAATTGTACTTATCAAAGTAGCTCAGAGCCTTGGTTATAGCTGCTGCATCCCCATGCAGATCTGAAATCACTAGGTATCTCATACGCACTCCTCTATCATCGAAAAAGGGAATATGGCGGCCATCTGTGCTTAACATATATCCATAGTTTATCTGACCACCAGAAAAAGCTTCTAGCATTGTAATTGACTATGCTAGCGATGCATATGGCTAATAGCCAATAATGAACAACTATCTTAACTTTTCATTCCAAAACTATCTCATAACACTTACTAAACCGCATGAAAAAGAGCATCTTCAAAGTTATCTGCAGTAAGTGGTTTATCAATTCTCTTCAGCTGTAAAATATTAAGCCCTAATTTCAAGTGATTGTTGTTTGTTAATTGAGCTTGTTAAGAGTAGCGCTTGCAACTCTGATTAAGCATGATTTGTCTTTATCAATGCCTTGAGCAAAGCACGGTGCGCTAAATTAAGATGAGAAGTTTAGAGTTATTTGCAGGTCTTGGCGGTATGGCCAAAGGGCTTGATATGGCAGGCTTTGAGGCTGTACATCTAGTTGAGCTCAATCATCAAGCTTGCAATTCTTTACGAGCAAACTTCAATCCCGATCTTGTCTTTGAGGGGGACGTGCGTGCTTTTGATGCCACTCCTTTTGCTGGTATAGATTTATTGGCAGGCGGCCCTCCTTGTCAGCCATTCTCTCTAGGAGGTCTATCAAAAGCCCACCATGATGAGCGTGATATGTTCCCTAATACAGCTCGCATCCTTGCTCAATGCTGCCCCAAGGCTTTTATCTTTGAAAATGTGAAGGGCCTGGTGCGCAAAAGCTTTCAAGAATACTTTGAATACATCTTGCTCACCTTGACCTATCCTTTGGAGCAAAGGTCGGATGATGAACCATGGCAAATGCACAAAGCGAGGCTTGAGAAAATCGATCTTGACAACTATGGCTCTGTCTCATACACCGTAAGCCATAAGCTACTCAATGCAGCCGACTATGGTGTACCGCAACGCCGTGAGCGTGTCTTTATCGTGGGTGTGCGCAACGATCTCAAGGTAAAGTGGGATTTTCCACAACCAACCCATTCTAATAAAGCTTGCAACAGTCTTTTTGAACAGCTTTCAGACAATCTCATGCCATGGGTAACATTAGGCGAGGCGCTTAAGGGTATTCCTGAGCCTGATCAAGATGGAACGTTCAAGGCAGATCATATCTTGCGTAGCGGCGCGAGAATTTATGAAGGTCACACTGGCAGTCCACTTAATGAACCAGCAAAGACCATTAAGGCTGGTGCCCACGGCGTTCCAGGTGGTGAGAACATGATCCGTTTTGATGATGGATCGGTACGCTATATGTCGACTTACGAGGCTAAACTTGTTCAGACTTTTCCTAGCGACTATGTAGTCACTGGAGGAGCGAGTGCAGCTCTGCGTCAAATTGGTAACGCAGTTCCTGTCAAGCTAGCTTATATACTTGGCAAGCAGCTAAACCAAATGTTGCAGAAAGCATCTGAAGAGACAGCTTAGAACTGACTAAAAGCAAAGGTAGTGGAGAAATTAACTGCTAGAAAAAGCAAAGGATTTGGCTATTGCAATGACTGCTATGCACAGATGCATTAGTCAACATTAAGATAGATTGCTCGTGAATTGAGACTAATTGTGAGGATGGTCCATTTAGCTCAAAGCCAAAGGCCTTGAGCTTAAAGGGGTGGGTATTAGCTTTGTGGCTGTTAATACTCGTTTTGTGAGGATTGACGACGAGTATATGAAGATACAACAAACTCGTCGAGCATCTTTTGCTCTCTGCGCAGCTCTTCTTTGAGACGCTTTTGAGTCTGCTGCTCAATGAGCTTCTCAATGATCTTGCGTTCCTTTTGACGAGTCATATACATCTGACGCTTTTGCTCGGTGAGCATTTCTAAACGCTTGAGCTCTTGGCGCTGCTTAACAGCAATATTATCAAGCTTTTCAATAAAAGCTTGGTAAGCCAAGATCTTGGTGCCAGTAAGACCGTTGCGACCTTCAGCCTGCATTTCAGAGATATAGTTCATACGAAACTCTTCAACCTGACGGATCTGATTTTCGTAATTACTTACCTGATTACGACAAAAGACCCAGTCTTCAAGAGCTTTCTCTTCGTCTCTCTGTCGCTTGTCTTTAACTAAGCTTAAAGCTCTATCAGCAGCCATATCTCACCTTAAGAAGATTAAGTCGAACTTAACTTAAAACCTACGCTCTTACCGTTATCTACCAAATATGTTCTACGCTTTTAGCCGTAGTAGCGGATACTCTAGCAGCATCACTTGCTACGTAATCGCTGTCGCGATTGCGTGTCTAGTTGCGGTTGCAGACCAGATTGCTGTCGCGATTGCATACCTAGTTGCAGTCGCGGTTACAGACCTGGATACTGTCGCTAAAGCATGGGTAAGATAACTTGTAGTGCATGTAAATGCGGTTTTTGGCGTAAAGTTGACACCATAGATCTGCAATGAGCAACTATTAAGCCAACAAGATACAACCTCATGATCTTAAGACGACAAAGCCCCATGCCTACGAGAGGTACGGGGCTTTTGAAACTGTTTTTGAAAAGCTGAGCTTGTGACTTTAGCTTGTAACTTTAGCTTTAGTTTGAGACTTTGCTCGGATTGAATCTGCTTACTGATTACGCGGAGCAAAGGACATGCGGGCTGCTACTGGTGCGGCACCTTGCTGACGCTGAGGTGGAGGCATCATGCGGCCTTGCTGCATGTTGTTAACCTTATTCTGAGCATCGTCAATTAAGATCATGGAGAGCTTACGTAAGCCATCGATACTGTCAGAGAATGGAATAACCTCTTTCATGCCCTGCTCAGTGAACTGATCGATATAAGGCTTAATCATCAGAGCCTGATCGATGCGTGGATCAGAACCACGCTGATAAGCACCAATGGAGATAAGCTCGCGGTTTTGGTTATACAGAGCTAAACACTGACGAATAGTTCTGGCCATTACCATATGCTCTTCGGTTACCACAGCTGGCATAACACGAGAGATGGACTTTTCAACGTCGATAGCTGGGTAGTGACCAGCATCAGCAAGCTCACGAGAGAGCACGATGTGACCGTCAAGAATAGCTCGAGCCGCATCGGCAATTGGATCTTGCAAATCGTCACCTTCGACTAAAACGGTGAAGAATGCAGTGATCGAGCCTTGGCCCTCTGAACCATTACCAGCACGCTCTACTAAGGCTGGAAGCTTAGCAAATACTGATGGTGGATAACCCTTAGTTGCAGGTGGTTCACCCACTGCAAGAGCGATCTCACGCTGCGCCATTGCATAACGGGTTAATGAATCGAGAAGCAGCAGTACGTTATAACCTTGGTCACGGAAGTACTCAGCAATCTGCAGAGTAGTTTCACAACCCTTAAGACGCATCAGAGGTGAAGCATCAGCAGGAGCTGCTACTACGATAGAACGGGCACGACCCTCTTCGCCTAAGATGTCCTCAATGAACTCTTTAACCTCACGACCACGCTCACCGATAAGGCCTACCACTACGATATCAGCAGTAGTACCACGAGTCATCATACCTAAGGTTACGGACTTACCTACACCAGAACCTGCAAACAGGCCCATACGCTGACCCTGTCCAACGGTCAAAAGTGCGTTAATTGCTCTAATACCTACGTCCAAGCTGTTACGAATTGGACGACGAGCCATTGGGTTTAAACGTGAAGATGACCACTGAGCAGCATTACCTTTGGCAAGTGGGCCTAAGCCATCAATTGGCTGACCCATACCGTCAATAACACGGCCTAAAAGATGAGTACCAAAAGGGAACTCCTTCATACCGCTAACTGGGTATACAGCAGCACCTGGGGTAACACCCTCAACTTTTTCAGTAGGCATGAGGTAGATAGTCTCACCGGCAAAGCCTACTACTTCGGCCTCCATATCACCTTTGTCAAGTTTGATACGGCAGCGGTCGCCAATAGCAACCTTAAGACCGACTGCTTCTAAAGTCAGACCGACAACACGTGTTAATTTGCCTACAATCTGAGGGCTCATCTCTGTATCAGGAAGATCAATCGCCTTAAGGCGAGATAAAAGATTATTCATGATCTCTAAATTCTCACGTTGTCGGTTTGTACACCAAATGTATTGAATGCTATGGTCCTAATTAACCAAGATAGCAAGCTTAAGTGCTTTGCCACTTATTGACAAGCAAAGATAGTCATTGTCGTGCATGAGCAAGTTCAAGAGATAAGCTTGAGCTTTAACAATGCACTTTTAGCCATATTCCTAGTGCAAGATCGAATCTAGGCATTAACTTGTTTTTGCCTGACTTAGGTCGTTAGGACAAGCTAAACACTTTGGTGCTTAAGCACTCATAAGCTAAAGTTTAGTAAGGTCATCTTGATGGGAAGACCTCATTTAAAGCTTAAGGTTATGAGCTTAAAAAAATGTTTAGTCAAAAGCTCTAAGGCTCATAATTAATGGTACTTATGGCTTTGACTTAGGCAAGCATTAGCTTTAGTTAAGAGCATGGCTGCATGCAGCCATGCCTCAATAATTTTATATTACTGAGCTGCGGCGGCTCTTGCAGCGGCTGCGGCACCACGGCCTTCAACTACCTGACCTTGATTACCGCCTTGCAGAGCCTGAGCTGCTGCCTGCATATCTGGGCTCATAGTGCCGATTTGCTCAGCATGAGCATCTGGGATTTCCTCGTCCTCAAGACCAGCACCGCCGTAGTTAGTACCTGGAACAGCATCTAACTGGTCACGAGCGGCCTGAAGTGCAGCTTGGCGAGCGGCCTCGTGTGGATCCATAGCACCTGCATTTACAGGGGCTGCACCCATATCACCCTGGCCTTCTAAAGATGCTGCGGCCTGAACTTCTGCTGCATCTGGATCGATGTCGTCTTCAACTTCCTGACCCATAGCTGCAGCAAGGTTACGCTCAGCTTCGTCAGCAAAATGTGGCTTTGGAGCCATGCGTTGCATGTTTTCAACAATACGCTCAGACATGCCCATTAAGTCACGTGGAGGTGCTACTGGCTTTCTTGGAGCCTCATCAAAATCTGGAGCACCATCAATAACTTCTTTACGAGCTGAAGCTACAGCATCAGCAGAACCGCTTAAGAAAGCTGAAATAAGAGCATCAATGCGGTCATCAGCACGCCACTGCACTGAAGAAACCTTGGTATTAACCACTACATCACCGTGCTTTACGGAAGTAGATGGCTTTAAGTCCCAGCCCTGTGACTGCATGTAATCTGTACCAATAGAGGCAACCATCAGAGCATAATCGTCTTCTGACAGTAAGATTTCAGCGCCTTTCTTGGCCTCTGGGAGCATGTTAAAGCACTTTTCGATGCTACCCTTTAAGAAATCGGCATCAGCAATTAACTCACGCTTTAACAGCACCTTGGCTAAACGAGAGATGATGTAAACGGTCTCGTCAGTAACCTGCTCATCTAACTCACGTAAAGGATTTGCCAGCATATCTGCTAAGTGACGGAAACGGTCAGCCTGGGTAGTTACAATGTCAGAACCAGCAGCTAAACCAGCCTCTTGGCCCTTGGTGTAGCCATCATCACGACCTACACGGAAGCCATCTTGGTAGCCTGCTTCCTTACCCTCTTGCAGACCTTGAGCATAGCCATCAACCTTGCCCTGCTCTACACCCTTTTGGTAGCCTTCTTCATGACCCTTGTTTAAGCCCTCGGTGTAGCCCTCGTTGCGAGCTGCATTACGAATAGCCTCAAGCTCTTCAAGAGAAATGGTTGGAGTTTCTTCTTCCTTGCGCTTAGCCTCTTCAATAGCGGCTTGCTCAGCTGCAAGACGCTCTTCTTCAGCCTTACGCTCAGCTTCTGCCTTAGCAAGACGCAGAGCCTCTTGGTGACGACGGAAGTAACCGCCTACCTCATAACCCATGGCATTGGTAGAAACTGGTTTACCATCATCAAATAAAGGCCACTGCATTGGGGTAAAGCCTTTGGTGGCAGCACCTTGCATAACAGTAGCTTCTTTATAGGTCATTGGATGAGTGTTTTCTTTGACTGACTCAACAACACTGTTTGGGTCAATCTTGTCATTCAAAGAACCAAAAGCGTGGTCACTTTTGCCGAGTGGGTTAGGCATAACTGAAAACTCCTAAAGATAGCCTGCCTTGTATCAATATCTCTCAATGCGCACCCTCACCGATAAAGAATCGCCTTTATCTACCTTAAAGCTAACTAATTGCCTTAAGGATATGCATACTCAATTTGAGTCGATAAGCACCTGACGATGTGGCCTACCATGATGCGATTAAGGAGTGCTTTTAATCTAAGCTAAAACCACAGCCTGACAAGATTAAAACTTAATCTTGCTGCAGCAAAATAGATGGTTTTTCAAACTTAGATAGAGCAAGCATTATGCTCCATTTGCAACAAGCAAGCCATTGCTTATACACCTGATAAATAAGCCATTTATAAAAGGATTCAAGTTACAACATCAAACGATAATCTCCTTAAAGCTAAAGTGTCAAAAATCATAAGCTCATCGACACAAGCACTTGTTTTCAGCTCAACAACTACGACAGCTTCATAAGTTGCAGCTTCAGCTGCAGCTGCACAGCCTCTTACAACTTTGCTTGGCAATTTAAAGATTTGCGATCCATTACAGTGGAGCTTGAATTCATCAACTTACGACCATAAGCAAAACGCTATCTGCAATTGCTAATGCTTAGCTTGCAAAATTCATCTTGATAAGGTGCCTGAGATCAGAGCAATTGCTTGTGCCATCAGCAGCTCGATTGCCGGTACCTAAATGGGTAGGTTGTTTGTGCCATCGACTGCGCCATTGCTTGTAGCTGCAGAGGCTCGGTTGCTTGTGCCTAAAAGGGACGGTTGCTGGTGAAAGCATTTGGCTTAGTGGATGAGAGAGTTTGCGATCGCTGATGATGATTCAGACGAGCTTTGCTAGTGGAATGTTTGGAGAGGTGTTTGTGGTGTAATTGTTTTTTTTCTGGTGACGGATGTGGCGGGTATAAATAACAAAGGCAGCCTTGTAGGCTGCCCTTGAAGCAGAGCTCTGTGCAAGCACAGACTTGAGTAAGCTTGAAGGTGCATAACAAGGTGTATGCACCAGATAAACAGTTATTACTCGATGAAGTCGTTTTCGGCGTTGCCACGAGAGAGCATAATCTGGCCGGAGTCTGCGAGCTTGTGAGCAATGGCCAGGATTTCCTTTTGTGCTGCTTCCACGTCGGAAATCTTGGTTGGGCCCATGGACTCGAGGTCTTCCTTGAGGGACTCGCGAGCACGAGAAGACATGTTGGTGTAGAACTTCTCACGGAGAGTCTCATCAGCACCCTTGAGGGCCTTAACGAGAACGTCGTTAGGAATATCACGCAGCAAGGTCTGAATAGAACGATCGTCCACACCACCCAGGTTCTCGAATACGAACATGAGGTCTTGAATCTGTTGACCCATTTCCTTGTCCTGAGCCTGGATTGCATCCATAAGCTGGGTTTCGGTGGTGTTGTCGAGGTAGTTCATGATGTTTGCAGCTGACTTCAAGCCACCAATCTTGGCAGTCTGAGCACCTGCAGAACCAGCAAATTGCTTCTCCATAATTTCGTTGAGCTCCTGCAGCGCAGCTGGCTGAACTTCTTCTAAGGTAGCAATACGCATGATTAAGTCTAAGCGTACAGTCTCTGGGAACTGACTTAAAATCTGAGCTGACTGCTCTGGATCTAAGTAAGACAGAACGATAGTCTGAATCTGAGGGTGTTCGTTTTGGATGATAGTAGCAACCTGACGAGCATCCATCCACTTGAGGGAGTCAAGACCATGCGAGCCTGAACCCATGTTGATCTGATCAACGAGATTGTTAGCCTTATCCTCACCAAGAGCTGCAACCAGAGCGTTCTTAACGAAGTCTTCAGAACCAATACCAATGTTAGAGTGCTTGGTAATGTTGGTAAGGAAAGTCTTGTGAACGGCGTTAACGCTATCCTGGTTGAAATCCTGTAGCTCAGCCATCCTTATACCGAGCTTCTGAACTTGCTTAGGCTGCAGGTTACGGAATAATGTAGCAGCATCATCCTCAGATAAGGAGAGCATTAAGATAGCTGCCTTATCAATACCTGACAGCTTCTCAAGAGCCATCTTCTCATCGTCTGACAGTTCTAATCCGTTGCTCGAGGAAGGAGTAACTGGAAAGCTCTGCGGACCTGCTCCGCCCTGTCGTACCATAGCTCTGTCTGACATATGAAAATAACCTCAAATAAGTTGCGTCTTTACTTAACAACTCTAGACCAAAGCTCATTTAAACCTAGTGCCTTGGCAGCTGTCAGTAGCTTGACGTTACTTTAAGAAATCCTTGTTTGCGTTTAATTAAAGAAAGAGCATTCTTTAACTACTAACGCTGCAATTTGCAGAAGGCTAAACTCAAAATAAGCTGTCGCTAAAAGAATAGTAAAGAATACTATCTATTTATTGACACTTAGATGAACACAGCCTTCTGAAAACTGTGTGTTGCAATCTTATATTGTACTAAATCCAACTTGGCAAGCTCAATGTTAAACATCAGAGCACAAGTACTTAGATTGCCAAAAGGCGGAGCATGGGCTCCGCCTTTTTTCATGCCTCTAAGCGAGGCACTGAAGTTTAGTTTATAAGCCTGAAGCGGCTGCGGCCTTATTGCCCTTCTTCTTATCCTTCTTGTCAGCGCTGTCTGAATTAATCCAGTCACGGAGTACTTCAGCAGAGAGCTGAGGCTCGTTGGATACCAGAGTACGTACTGCGTTGAGCAGGTCTTCATCACGGTGGAGGTTAGGCAGCTCAATACCACCCTCACGGTTGATGTTGTAAATCTGGTCAGCAAGCTCGTTCTGGGCAGCGATGAGGTTGAGATCATCTTCACCACCGAGAGCGGAGCCATTATCAAGTTCAAGCTGTTGCTCGAGCTCGATGTCGGCAGCGGACTTGCCACGGAGCAGACGGTTGACCATAGGACGAACCACGAATACAACCAGTACCAGGATGATGAGCACAGCACCAGCAATACGCAGGATACGTAAGAATGCTTCTTGTTGCCACCATGGAAGTGCAGGGGTTACGTCGTTATGAGGGAACTCGATAGTAGCTACGTTTACAAAGTCACCACGAGTTTCGTTCAGACCTAAGCCGCCGCGTACTAAAGCTGCAATCTTGTCTAATTCCTCTTGTGTACGAGGCACATAGGTTACAGCACCATCAGCACCAGTCTGGCGTAAGTAGTCAACTGCTACGGATACGGTCAGGCGTTGTACTGAGTTAGTTGGACGAATGGTGTGACGTACAGTGGTGTCTACTTCGTAGTTACGTACTGCTTCACGGTTTTCATTCTTGTCTTTAGCGCTATCGCTCTCCATAGCGGTGCCATCACGCAGCTGCTGTGGAATAGTAGCATTAGCTGGAGGCTGGTTAGATAAGGAGCCTGGTACACCAAATGGAGTGCCTTCTTCCTTGCCGCCGATTTCCTCACGTAAGGTCTCGGAACGTACAGCCTGATTATCTGGGTTGAAGAACTGACGGGTTTCCTCTTCGATAGTGGTGTCTAAAGTTACATCCACTTCAGCAGAGTAGTTACCCTCGCCAAGCATCGGACGGAGAATGGTATCAAGCTTGTCACGATACTGAGCTTCGCGCAGGGTGCGCATTTCAAATTCTTTTTGCAGACGGTCTTCGCCCTTGGCATTAGCGCCAGTGTTGTCGCTAAGTAAACGACCGTGCTGATCGGTAACTGTAACGTCCTTAGCTAACATGTTGTGTACTGAGGAAGATACAGTGAAGCGAATTGAGTTTACGTTATCTGGTGATAAGTAAGCACCTTGCTGCAGAGTTACAACTACTGCTGCAGATGGACGCTGCTGTGAACGAGCAAATACGTTATCGCGTGGGATAGCTAAAAGCACAGTTGCATGCTCAACACCGTTAATACGGGTAATGGCATTAGCAAGCTGCAGCTCACGACTATGCTTAATACGCTCGGACTCAAGACGCTGAGATACGCCAAAGCCGTTGTCCTTCATAATGAGGGCATCTTGCTCGGCAATCTTATTGATAGCTACACCATTGCGCAGCATTGCCTCACGTACCATGGCGTAATCATCAACATGTACGAGGACGCTGTCACCGTTTAAGGTGTAGTTAAAGCCCTGAAGGCTTAAGAAATCGATGACCTTGCCTAACTCTTCTGGAGTGTAGCGGCCGATAGAACGCTGTGAAGCTGCACTATTGTTGGCTTGCAGTGATAACAGGCCGAATACAGCACCTGTTAAGAACAGCACTAAGAAGCCAAGGATAATGAGCTTACGCAGAATTTCGCCATTGCGCAGGAACTCACCTACGCGATTCTTAAAATCAGTAGGCTGTGGCTCGGTATTTACAGTATTACCAACGGTTCCGCCGATGCGATTCTCACTATCATCCCCGTCCTGACGGTCTTGGACGGCATCTGCAGAGACTTGATCAGTATTCTGAGCTTGACCGGCATCATAGGCATTGGTATCGACAAGAGCAGTGGAGTTCTGCCCCTGCTGATTGCCATTAGCAGCCACCGGGAATGAATTGTCTGACATTTTCTATCCTTTATGAAAAAGACTAAATCTGCATCTGCATGATGGTCTGATATGCATCGACCAACTTATTGCGAACCTGTAAAGTAGCCTCAAAAGATAAGCTTGACTTGTTAGATGCAATCATAACGTCAGCTAAGGTAACTGAGCGGTCACCTACGTCAAAACGCTGAGCCATGGAGGCTGATTCGTTCTGAATGATGTTAACGTTCTCAAATGCATCCTTTAACAGCTGCTTGAACTCACCAACGGTTTGGCCTGCGCTGTAAGCTGGCTGGTAAACCTTGTCAGCGTTGTTGTTATTAACAACACCTGAGTTCATGGCACCGTTAACAGTTGCCTTTGCCTGATCACGTAAAGCACGTGCAGCACTGTCACCATTGAAAAATGGGCTCTGACCACCGATGTAACCAAACTCGGAGTTACCCTGTGGAACACCGCGAGATGCACCCTGGCTCAGTGAGCTCATTTGCTTGTTCATCAGCTCAAGCTGTGACATCAGCGAGCTGTTAGAGATGTGATCGATTGCCATTGTTAGCTCCTGTCAGATATATGACGAATAAATCAAGTCTGACAGTACTTAAGTCAAAAAGCGTGCCACAACGAACAAACCGCATATACAAGCGATTTGTAAACACTAGCTCGACGCCTTTTAACCGCAAAAACAATCACTTTTCCAAGCGCGTTTTCAGGCTTTTAAAACCTACAAAATTGTAGATTTTGATCGCTTATCCAACCATGTAGCTAGCCAACCAACCATCTGTAATCACGTTCAAACAAAATTCAATACAGCAAATTACAGATGCCTCAAAGTCGATAAGACATAAAGAGCTTATGCATTGAGGAAGTTTCAACAAACTAAACAGTTGAGGGCTGCAAATCATACGTATTTTAAGACACAAAAGCTATAGCTAAGCTTAAAGGCGCAACTTTGTGCACCAATGGCTTAGCAAAGGGCATTGCTATCTTAAATGCTTGCAACGCTACGTAACGTTCTAGCAACTAGCTTTATCTCATGTCTAAAACATGTCATTAACAAGCTTAAGTGCTAGCTGTATAGCAACAAACAAGAGCCGTTAGAAAAATAACTATCAGGCCACCAGTTAAAGCCACACAGGCGAAAAATCGGTTATCCAAAGTCTCGTAATCTACAACAAGGGGCTTTAAACCAAGCTTCATGCATTAAATGCATGCAAGCAAAATATAAAGACTCTCTAGTCTGACTAGCAAGTTATCTGCTTTAAGAGCAGTTACAGCAAAGACTCCGCGCACAGTATAGCCACTCTATTGGCAACAAGCGCATATTTAGTTTATAAAACGCTGAAGGCCTCACGTCTTTGTTAAAAAGACACGGCGTAGTGCATAGCAAATGCTCCGCATCAGTGCTATCCAAGCATACAAACACAAGAGTACTAAGAGCATATGCACAATAACTTAGCCACGTTAAAAGCAAGCTAAGGCTATTGCAAAGCCTCAATAGCGCAACAAAAAGTAAAACCTAATCAAAACAGGCTTAACCAAGTTGCTAAACCAAAGAGCCTTTCTTAGTCAAATGCCTCACTTAGCATTCATCAAAGAAAGTAGCTGAAATTTTGGATCGTGGCATTATACGAGTATACAAGCTAAAAATGTGTGAAGCTTCACAGTTTTTTGAAATTACCTAGTTACAACATATACGTACCACATCTAAGATCCCCATAAACAAGCCATTTTTCAAATTATCAGACTAGCTACAAACGCACCAAATCGGTTACTTGTACGACCTTTTGCCCGCTTATCGTGAAATTTTCCACCCCAAAATCCACTAAAACCACCATCAATCTTTACACTCAAAGCCCATCTGCACAATAAAAATGACCATCTGCGTACATCCACCACAATTTCTCATTCAAATTTAACAAAAGCCCCACATCCATTGACCCCGCTCACAATTTTGACCAAATCCTGAGCCACTACTACACCAAAGCCAAACACCCAACCACTCACATCATTTTGTCTATGCCGCAGCCCCTCAACAACCACGACCTCCTCAACACTACGCCACAATCCCAAGCTCCCGCCAAATCCACCAAGCAAAAGCTCAAAGTACACAACTGATTGTACGCTCCCAATCCTTACACAACGACCACTCGCCACCACCATGCAAAGCCAGCTAATACTAGGCCTCCATACACTCAAGACACTCCCGCTGTACATGTGTTTCCTCAGAACTAGCCACCATAGACAGACGCTTAACTTCACTTAGGCTTAGTAAAAAGCTAAGTAGCACCACAGATCCTAACCAAGCCCACTCACACCTTAGATATAACGGCCTCAACTCAGCTCTACAATGATTGCCAGCTGTACTGGGCTCAACAGCCTACTTTAAGAGCTTCACTCTTTTGACAGATCGCAAGGAAACAACAACAAATAGTTATCACGCTAAATCTTTTGCCAAATCCTAGATTTGCATGAGCTTTTATGCGATCTGCAGGCTTAATTTTCAGTATCTAGCCAAAATCCTGACTATGGTTTTAATGCGATAGTTTTAGTTTGATTTAGATATAACCTACTCCATTGTGGTCTTTAACTTTCAACTTCACCATACGTCAAAAGCTAGCCACAAGATGCACAGTCAAAATGATTTGTGCATTCATAGAAGCAGCAATGCTTGCAACTCTTACAGCGGCTAAATGCTTAGCGCCATGTTGTTGAGGGCCAATGGAGCAAAATTGAGGGAGCCAATTTGCAGAAAAAGAAAAAGCACTACCAGCAGTCCATGCTCTTGGCTGCCGATAGTGCTTTTAAGAAATTTGTAATTTGCCTTAGTTCTTAGTGCTTACTTAGTGACCAGCATACGGAAGATACGGATCTTGATTGCCTTTCTATGGTCAGTGTAAGCAACGTAGAGGAGGTGGTGACGACGATCTACCTGCATGTATGGAGAGGTGAAGGTGCCCTTTGGATCATCTTCGAGGCGTAACAGCTCTTCAAAATGAACACCGTCCTTAGACATGTAGATAGATAATGGCGAGTCTTCCTTAGTCTTAGCCTTCTCTGGATCTGTAGTGAGCTTACCGCAAACTAACAGACGGTTCATGTAAGTGACACAATCAACGCCGGCTAAGCAGTTATAAAGCTCAATTGGGTATGGCTCACCAAAGCTAGCACCAGCATCATATGAGTCAGCTACGTGCATCTGAGAGCAAGCAGCACTCATAAGCATATGGACAACGCAGCTCTTGGCCTCGTACTCATCTTCAGTCAGCTGCTGCAGATCGTTATCGTCTGCCTGATGAACACCAAGGTCCTCAAACAAGGCTGCCTGAATCACACCTTTAGCTACAAATGACTTCTCACTAGCCTCAACCTGTACTGCACTTGGGTCAATTGAGTTAGAGGTATTTACGGTGCGTAAATCATCATCGGTGTAATCAACGAATGCAGGGCCTGCATTTGACTCTACTGAAGATGGGAAGAGAACACGTCCTGCAAATGGGCCTTTTCTAAATAAGAAAGGCTTAGTACGCACTGGTCCACGAATCTTTACATCACCACCCTCAACTGCCTTGCGAGGAGTTACAAAGCTCTTACCATCATCACAGCTAACAGATAAGTAAGATCTTGGAGTCTCGTTTAATGGACCAGCCTTGTAAACAAGAGCAATCACGGCATCATCAGCGGCACTAATACGTGTACCTGGAGTTGCATTCTGCACATCATCCATCAGGCGATCAATTGAGGTTGTAATGTCACCCTTGACGCAACGATTATGGCTTAAACCTTCCTTAAAGCGTCTTTCACGCATCTCAACACCTTGGTTGAGATAGAAGAGCACAGGAGTGCAGTTCTTGGTCTGATTGAGCTCTGGACAGTCTAACTTCTGCACAGATGAATGAGAGCCGTCAGCCTCAATACGAACTACGTAAATGCAAGTCTCACCAGCTTCACCGCTTGAGCACTTTGGTCCTGCGTAAAAAGCGCACAGCATTGGGCTAAACGGAATAAAGACATGATGGAAGTGCTCATGCTTAAGAGGTAGCAAAGTACCAGCATGGCAAATTCGCTGACATTCAGATGCAGCCTCATCTACACTTGTACTATCGCGGTCGGCCTTCTCAATCTCATCGAGAGTAATAGAAGTGCTAAACACTTCATGAACGTTGACCATAGCTACCACCTTACATGAACAGTAGAAAAAACTAAAAACAGTTAGCTACTTAAGCTGTACATGAGCACTGCAAAAAGCAACTGCCCCAGCACACAGCATTTAAACCAGTCAAGCTAACTTCAGCATCACTTAGGCACTTTATGCCCGCTCTCAAACGTAGACAGTAGCAGCTCACCACAAGCAAATACCACGTAAGTCTATAGACTTATGAGAGTATGGTTACCACCTCAAAAAAGCAAAACTAAACCCTCTCCAAAAAAAAGAGATTGCAAAATTGAGTAGATGGCCTGATGCAAATAGCATATTAACAAGTAACAGCATGCCATTGTGTATATTATGCCAGCTATATTGATGCACACTACAAATTTTCACTCGAAAGATAGCAAAAGTAATAATTTGTGATTGAGATACAACAAAAATAAACCGCCATTTTCCTCAACTAAATCACTCAATTAGCACTCACATGCATCATGTAAATCCATCCCAAGCCACAAAAGCCACTCAACTAAGCTAATCCACAGGCGCGTGAGCGCAAACACCAGCCATCCAATAGAACGCAAAAGCAATTACAAATCACCAATAACCAATCAACAATCAGCTATCAGCTATCAGCAAAAGGCTACGGCAGCTTTAAACATGCTGTGCAAAATGCAAAAGGGCCAAAGCCACACAAGCTGCAGCTTTGACCCTTATCAAGAGCTAACTAAGTGAGCCCTTTAAGAAGTAAGAACTTTGCGTCTTAGTAGCTAATTAAGCACGACGCTTCTCGTGAACGCCTTCATCAGTTGCGTATAAGACAACATCAGCACCACGGTGAGCAAACAGACCAACAGTTACTACACCTGGAATGCCATTGATCTTATCCTCAAGCTCAGCGGCGTTAGTGATACTTAAGCCATGTACGTCTAAGATTTCGCAGCCGTTGTCAGTAATGCAGCCCTCACGAAGCTTTGGCTCACCGCCTAAAGCACGTAAGGTGCGAGCAACCTGCTCGCGAGCCATTGGAATAACCTCAACAGGTAATGGGAACTTACCTAAGGTGTCAACGAGCTTGGACTTGTCAACGATACATACAAAGGTCTTAGCCATAGAAGCTAAAATCTTCTCACGGGTCAGGCAAGCACCACCGCCCTTGATCATGTCAAAGTTCTCATTGATCTCATCAGCGCCGTCAATGTAAACGTCATATGGCTCACAGGTGTTTGGATCGAGAACCTTAACGCCGATCTCCTCGAGGCACTTGGTGGTTGCATTTGAGCTTGAAACAGCTGCCTGAACCTTAATGCCATTAGCCTGAATAGCCTTGATGAACTTAACGACAGTTGAACCTGAGCCTACGCCTAAGATTGCATTCTGAGGAATAAACTCTAAGGCCTTCTGAGCGACCATCTCTTTTAACTCATCCTGAGTCTTTGCCATGATAAAACCTCTGCTTTGTATTAATAATCTGCCATCACTGTCAATCAACAAGCCTTGAGTTCATTAGCAAGCGGCCAGACGTGGCACGCACCTTAATACTCACTGGTGCGTGCTGATGACCTTTTAGTGCCAGGATAAAGAAGTCTTGCTAACTAAAACACTTATGTTAAGTGTAAGCCTTGTTGAGAGAGCATTGCGCTTAATTAAGCACAATGAAAAGCGCCCACCATACTTTAAGTAGAGGTGGGCGGCATGATAAATCTATAAGCCCATGTACCAAGACTGTCTTTCAATCAAGCACATCGCATGGTACATGGCTTAGTATTACTTAACGGTAATACGAGCAAAACGGCGCTTACCAACCTGGTAAACTGCAGTGCCCTTAGCAACTTCCATCTTAGGATCGGTGATAACTTCACCTTCGCACTTAACAGCGTTTTGCTTAAGCATACGCATAGCCTCAGATGTAGAGGCAACTAAGCCAGCATCCTTGAGCATGTTAGGCAGAGAAGTTACATTCTCGAAGGTGAACTCTTCGATATCCTCAGGCAGTGCACCCTTAGCAAACTGATTGATAAAGCCGTTAACTGCATCATCACCAGCCTGCTGACCATGGTAGCGAGCCACGATTTCACGGCCAAGCTCGAACTTAGCATCACGTGGGTTCATCTCACCAGATGCACACTTACGCTTGAACTCTTCGATCTCTGTTAATGGACGGAATGAGAGCAGATCGAAGTATGACCACATCAGCTCATCGCTTAAGGACATGATCTTACCGAACATCTCATTTGGAGCGTCATGCACACCAATGTAGTTGTTGGCGCTCTTTGACATCTTCTTGACACCATCAAGACCAACTAACAGAGGCATCATGAGCACGCACTGTTGCTCTAAACCTGCATCCTTCTGAAGCTCACGACCCATTAACAGGTTGAACTTCTGATCAGTACCACCAAGCTCAATGTCTGCCTTTAAGACAACACTGTCATAGCCTTGGAAGAGTGGATATAAGAACTCGTGAATTGCGATTGGCTGACCTGATTGATAGCGCTTGGTGAAATCCTCACGCTCGAGCATACGGGCTACAGTAAGCTTTGAGGCAAGGCGAATAGTGCCCTCTGCGCCTAAAGCGCCGAGCCACTCTGAGTTGTAGCGAATCTCAGTCTTCTCTTTGTCTAAAACCTTAAAAGCCTGCTCTGCATAGGTCTGTGCGTTATACATGATCTGCTCACGTGATAACTGCGGACGGGTTGCATTCTTACCTGATGGGTCACCCACAGATGCTGTGAAGTCACCAATAATAAGAACAACCTTATGACCTAAGTTCTGGAAAGTACGTAACTTGTTGAGAATTACAGTATGGCCTAAATGGATATCAGGGGCAGTAGGATCCATGCCAAGCTTGATAATAAGCTGACGACCGCTTTCAAGCTTCTTCTTAAGCTCATCTAAAGGAATGATTTCCTGAGCACCGCGAGAAATCTCGCGTAACGCCTCTTCAACCGCTACCATTTGAAACTCCTGTATGCACCAACTCACGTCAAGACTTTAAGTACTGCCAACTAAGCACAGTACTATTTGCTATGACGGTATTGATGCTCTTCAGCAAAACACCAGTACAGACACTTACTAACAACAAACTAGATTTTAGACAAAGCCCGCCTCTGCAAGACCAAAGTGCAAGAAACGTTGTGCTGCCTAAAGATAAGTGTTCTATACCAGCCAAATACACAAATTCAGTGCGAGAGTATAGCACATTGCCTACAAAATCCCGTCAAATGACCATCTAATCGCTAAATCTCATTCTTATGCGCACCCAACATGTCAGATAGAAAGCATTAACTAAAATCGATGCGTAAAGCATCATCTAACTTATGACGTCACCCACAACAAACCGCATAAACATAAGCTTTGCAAGCCATTCAAACACTAGGCACAGCCTTTGCAGTATACGTACAAAAACTCGTCAAATGCTCTCTAAAAACAGCATTTATATGCCCTCTAAAAACAATTGGGCACAAAGCCGAGTCAATAGAATTTTTAAGTAAGACTCATTACAAAGCATTTGTAATGACGAAGTGACTTAACCAGTTGTAAAAACGCAAAAATTAAAATGCGTCTTTTCACAACACGAACGTGAGACAAAAGCACTTCACTGAATAAGAGAGAAATGCAATGGCCTTGTACGTCAATACCAACGTTAGCTCTATTAACGCTCAGCGTAAGCTTGCTAACTCCACCCTTGCGCTGAATACCTCATACCAGAGACTTTCCTCTGGTCTTCGTATCAACAGCTCCAAGGATGACGCTGCCGGCCTGCAGATCTCCGACCGCTTAACTGCCCAGATTAATGGCCTCAACCAAGGCAACCGTAACTCAAACGATGGTATTGCCCTCTGTCAAACCATCGAAGGTGCCCTCGATGAGACCACCAATATGCTGCAACGTATTCGTACTCTTGCAGTTCAGGCAGCTAACGGTACCAACACTGAAAAAGACCGTAAAGCCCTTCAAGAAGAAGTAAACGCTTTATCAGACGAAATCACTCGTATTGCACAGAAGACTACCTTCGCAGGCGCACAGGTTCTTGATGGTGGCGTTGGTGTAACTAACGGTCTTATGCGTCCAGTAGCTGGTCAAGGTAATAACCCTAAGAATTATGAATATTTCTTCCAAGTGGAATTTAGTGAAACACCTCTGAAAGACTTTTTGGTGCTGCAATCTCGCAAACTTGTCTTTTCCCGCGACTTAGTTTGCCACTAATTCTTTTCGTTCTTACACTA